>CABSEJ010000010.1 GCA_902476765.1 uncultured Blautia sp. | reverse complement strand
CCGCCCTGTCTCCCAGTCCCTCTATGGTATCCAGGGCAGGCATCAGCTTATCCTCCACTATCTGGAAGGTATGGGCATTGGCCTTGTAAATATCAATAGGCACAAAATCAAAGCCTCTGGCGTACATTTCCTGCACAATCTTCATGTCCTTATAGGTATCCTGTTCCTTCTTGCTCAGGGTATCCTTCCGTTTCTCGTAATCATCCATAAAATATTCCAGCTTCTCTTTTCCCTGACACATCAGCTCATAGGAAAAGGCAGTGGCACGGATGCTGAAATAAGCCGCATAATAGGCCAGGGGGTAGAAAATTTTACAGTAAGCAATTCTCCATCCCATCATAACATAGGCCGCCGCATGGGCTTTGGGGAACATGTATTTAATCTTTTTACAGGAGCCGATATACCAGTCCGGTACCCCGTGTTTTTTCATTTCTTCTTCCCACTCCGGCTTCAGGCCCTTGCCCTTTCGGACACTCTCCATAATAGTAAAAGCCTGTCCGTGCTCCAGCCCTTTGTTAATCAGATATATCATAATATCGTCACGGGTACAGATACAGGTGGTGATAGTAGCCGTACCGGATTTAATCAAATCCTGAGCATTCCCCAGCCACACATCCGTACCGTGAGACAGTCCGGAAATACGGACTAAATCTGAAAAGGAAGTGGGGTTGGCGTCAATTAACATCTGCATAGCAAAGTCTGTTCCAAACTCAGGAATTCCCAGACAGCCCAGAGGGCAGCCCCTTATGTCTTCAGGGGTAAGGCCCAGGGCCTCGGTTCCCTTAAACAGTGACATAACCTCCTTGGAGTCCAGTGGGATTTCCCTGGCATTGATTCCCGTCAGGTCTTCCAGCATACGAATCATGGTAGGATCATCGTGCCCCAGAATATCCAGCTTCAACAAGTTGGAATCAATGGAATGGTAGTCAAAATGGGTGGTTATAATATCGCTGCTCATATCATTAGCCGGGTGCTGTACCGGCGTAAATTCTTCAATATCCCAGCCGATTGGCAGAACTATAATACCTCCCGGATGCTGTCCTGTAGTCCTGCGGACTCCGGTGCAGCCCTGAACAATCCGGTTTATCTCACAGTAGCGTTTTCTCTGCCCGTGTTCCTCATAATAATTCTTCACATAGCCGAAGGCCGTCTTCTCTGCCAGGGTACCTATGGTTCCGGCCTTAAAGGTCTGCCCTGCGCCAAAAATAACCTCTACATACCGGTGGGCCTTGCCCTGATAATCTCCGGAAAAGTTCAAGTCAATATCCGGCTCCTTATCTCCCTTAAATCCCAGGAAGGTTTCAAAGGGAATATCAAAGCCCTCCTTTACCAGAGGTTCCCCGCAGACAGGACAGCGCTTATCCGGCATATCGCAGCCTGCCCTTCCGGAATACTCTCTTACCTCCGGGGAGTCAAAATCCGCATAATGACACTTCTTACAGTAGTAGTGCGGGCTTAGGGGATTTACCTCTGTAATTCCTGACATGGTAGCCGCAAAAGAGGACCCTACAGAACCACGGGAGCCTACCAGATAACCGTCGCTGTTACTCTTCCACACCAGTTTCTGGGCAATCATATACATAACCGCATAGCCGTTAGAAATAATAGAATTCAGCTCTCTCTCCAGTCTTTTTTCCACCGGCTCAGGAAGATTTTCTCCGTAGATTTCATGGGCCTTGTTGTAGCAGATTTCCCGGAGCATGGCGTCTGAATTCTCAATAACAGGGGGACACTTTCCCTTATGGATAGGAGAAATCTTCTCCACCATATCTGCTATTTTATTGGGATTGGTAATGACAATTTCTTCTGCTTTTTCCCTCCCCAAATAGGCAAATTCATCCAGCATCTCTTCTGTGGTCCGCAAGTACAGCGGCGCCTGCTGGTCTGCATCATCAAAGCCTTTTCCCGCCATAATAATCCTCCGGTACACCTCGTCTTCCGGATCCAGAAAATGAACGTCACAGGTAGCCACAACCGGTTTGTTAAAGGCCTCTCCCAGCTTCACAATCTTCCGGTTAATCTCCTGCAAATCTTCCTCTGTGTTAATGTCCGATCTATCCTCATCCCGGAGCATAAAAGCATTATTTCCAATGGGCTGGATTTCCAGATAATCATAAAAATTCACAAGTCTGGCTATCTCCGCATCTGGTCTTCCGTTTAGCACAGCCTGGTATAATTCCCCGGCCTCACAGGCGGAGCCGATAATCAGTCCTTCCTGATATTTCAAAAACAGACTCTTCGGCACCCTGGGCCTGCGGTGGTAATATATCAAATGGGAATCTGAAACCAAATGGTACAGATTTACTCTTCCCGTATCATTTTTGGCCAGAATAATGGCGTGATAAGTAGGCATTTTCTGCACGGATTCTACGGACACAGCTCCCTTTTCATTTAGTTCATCCAGAGTGAAAATATCTCTGTCCTCACACATCTGGATAAATTTCAGGAAAATATCTGCCGTACAGGCTGCATCGTCCACTGCCCGATGGTGATGTTCCAGAGACACCCCTACAGCCTTGGCCACAGTATCCAGCTTGAAACGGTTCAGCTGAGGAAGAAGGAACCGGGCCATACCCACAGTATCCAGAATAGTATCCTCCCGCTCTATCCCTAAATCCTCATAGTTTTTCTTGATAAAGCTCATATCAAATTCTGCATTATGGGCCACCATCACCGCACCTCGGCAAAATTCCTCAAACTTAGGCAGAATCTCCTCTATAGGCGGGGCCTCCGCCACCATACTGTCATTGATACTGGTAAGCTGCTGGATACGGAAGGGAATGGGAATTCTGGGGTTTACAAACTCTGAAAACCTGCCTGTAATCTTCCCTTCCTCTACCCGGACAGCACCGATTTCAATAATCTTATCCTTCATAGCGGAAAAGCCTGTTGTCTCAATATCAAAGACCACATAGGTCTGACGCAGGGTCTGCCCTTTGCTGTTCTGGACAATGCCCTTTAAATCGTCTACCAGGTAGGCCTCCATGCCGTAAATCACTTTGAAATCCGCATCCTGGGGAACCACACCGCCCCAGGCGTCGAAGCAGTGATTGGCTTCAGGGAAAGCCTGGACCACACCATGGTCTGTAATGGCAATGGCTTTATGGCCCCACTCATAGGCACGTTTGATAAGGGCTTTAGCATCAGACACCCCGTCCATATCGCTCATTTTGGTATGGCAGTGCAGCTCCACCCGCTTTTCCGGGCTGTTGTCGCTGCGGCCGTTCTCAAAGCTGGGAATCTTCTTGATTCCCACCACAGAACCAATAGTCAGCTCGCTGTCGTAACGGTCAATGGTAGTGACTCCCTTCAGCTTTACAAAGGCCTTCTCCTTTACTCCCTGAGTAATCTCCTCCACCTGGTCATTTCTGGCAAACATTTTTACGGTAATGGAATCAGAAAAATCGGTAATGGAAAAAATAATGATGGTTTTTTCATTTCGGATTTCTCTCTTTTCCAGAGTCATTATCTGGCCACGAACGCATACCTCTCCCATCTCACTTTGAATGGATTCCAGAGGAATTGCCTCGTCCTCAAAGTCCCTTCCGTACAACACATCCGGGTTATCAGAGCGCTTTACGCTGCGCCTGAAATCAGAAAAGCTCCTATCGCCCTTAGCTCTTCCTTTTTCCGCCTTGCCGCTTTTAAATCCTTCCTTTTTCTCTTTGTTTTCGGAAGCTTTGGATGAAGCTTTTCCTTCTCCGGAGGTCTTCTTTCCTCCCTTCTTTCCGGCAGCCCCTTCTGTTTTTTCCCTGCTTTTTTCCTGTTCTGCCATTCCTTCATCCAGTTCCGGATTTTCCTCTTTTCCCTTTCCGAAAGAAGACATTTCCACGATATGGGCAGCTTCCTGCTGCAGCTGAATATCGCTGTTTCTCCTGGTCTTACTCTCCCCGGTCTCCCGGTATTCTGTTTCCACCTTGAGCGAAAACTCACAGCGCTCGCAGAACACCTTTTCTATGTAATGAATCAGTTCTTCCTCTTTACTCCTGGCCAGCACATTGGATACAAGAACCATATGCATGGTGTCCTCCCGGGGAAACGTAATAACAGCATTCCGGAACATATTAAAGACCAGAATGCTGTAATGTTTCAACTCCAGGGCCATGGAGGAGCGGTATGCGTCCAGAAACAGCTCCGGGGTGTACTGACTGGAAAGAGAAAATCTTTCCAGTATCTTTACCGTCATAGGTACTCCCCGGAAGCACTGAGACGCAATGGCCTTCTCCAATGCATAGATATGCTTCTTGTGAATCCACTGCCTGCTGCGGATATAAATTCTGATGTAATCCTTTCTCCGGTTAATGGAAATCTTGGTTACCTCCACCTCTTCCAGCAGAGCCCGAAGCTCTCCTTTTAACTCCAGATTCCGGAAAACATCCAGAAATTCTTTTTCCATGAAGCAATGCCTCCCTGTTTAATTCCAATTTTCCAGTTCTTGGCGAAGGGTATCCAGAAGCTGTACTTCCGGCACTTTTTTTATGATTTCGCCTTTCTTTATCAAAAGTCCTACGCCCTTTCCTCCTGCAATTCCGATGTCAGCCTCTCTGGCTTCTCCCGGGCCGTTTACCACACAGCCCATGACAGCCACCTTAATATCCAGAGGATACTGCTGTACCATAGTTTCTACCTGGTTGGCCAGACCGATTAAATCTATCTGGGTCCTGCCGCAGGTGGGACAGGATACCACTTCCACGCCTCCGGTTCTCAGCTTCAGGGTTTTCAGGATTCTCTTGGCAGATTTAATCTCTTCCACCGGATCCCCGGTAAGGGATACCCGGATAGTATCACCGATTCCCTGGTACAGGATAATCCCCAGCCCCACCGCTGATTTTATATTTCCCGAATACAGGGTCCCCGCCTCTGTAATCCCCACATGAAGCGGATAGGAGGACTGGGCGGCCAGCAGCTCATGGGCCTTTGCGCACATCATCACATCCGAAGATTTAATGCTGATAACCAGATTGTCATAGCCTAAATCCTCAATGATTTTCACCTTATCCAGGGCGCTTTCCACCAGCCCCTCTGCTGTGACACCCTGGTATTTTTCCACCAGCTCCTTTTCCAGGGAGCCGCTGTTTACGCCTACACGAATGGGAATATTCCGTTCTCTGGCTGTGTCTACCACAGCCTTAATCTTCTCTTTTCCCCCAATGTTTCCCGGATTGATACGGATTTTATCCGCACCGTTTTCCATGGCCGCTATGGCCATTTTATAATCAAAATGAATGTCCGCCACCAGAGGGATGTGTATCTGCTTTTTAATCTCCCTGAGAGCGTCGGCAGCCTCCTGCGTTGGCACGGTACAGCGTATAATTTCGCAGCCTGCCGCCTCTAAATCCAGTATCTGCTTTACCGTAGCCTTCACATCTTCTGTTTTTGTATTAGTCATAGACTGGATGAGAATGGGGTTTCCCCCGCCGATTTTCCGGTCTCCGATCTGCACTACTCTGGTATGGTCCCGATACATAACTTTTCCTCCTTCCGGAATCTATCCCTGAATCTGCAGCAGCTTTTGCTTCAGTTCTCCTTCCAGACGGTACATCTCCGCTTCCGCAGCTCTTCTCTTTTCCCGTCCCTCTCTCTGAATATTCATCACTTCGTCAAAAGTGCTTATCAAAGATTCGTTGGTCTTCTTCAGCGTTTCTATATCCACAATCCCACGTCCAGACTCTCTGGCTGCTTCCAGGGTAGCCATTTTTAAGGATTCTGCATTTTTCTGCAGCAAAGCATTGGTCATATCAGTAACCTCTCTCTGGGCTCTGGCTGCTTCTGTGGAGTGTGCTACGCCCAGTGCAATAACCATCTGGCTTTTCCAGAGAGGAATGGTATTTACAATGGTAGACTGTATTTTTTCTGCCATCAGAGTATCATTTCCCTGCACCAGACGAATCTGGGGCGCTGTCTGAATAGCTATCATACGGGTCAGCTCCAGATCATGGATTTTCTTCTCAAAGCGGTCGCAGAGAGAGTCCAAATCCTTGGCAGCCTGAGCGTCCTCCGGCAGATTGGTAGACTGAGCTTTGCTGAGAAGCTGGGGAAGCTCTGTGGAACGGATTTCCTCCAGTTTTTTCTTTCCCGCCAGAATATACATAGAAAGTTCTTTAAAATAATTCAGGTTCAGCTCATACATTTTATCCATGGTGGCCGCATCCTTCATCAGCTGAATCTGGTGCTTTTCCAGCATTTCCACAATCTTATTGATATTGGCTTCCGCCTTAGAGTATTTATTTTTCAGGGATTGAAGTTTATCTGTGCCTTTTTTGAAAAATCCCATGATGCCTTTGCGCTCTTCCTCAGCATCAAAATTTTTCAGCTCAGATACTACATTTTCCAGTAAGTCTCCTACTTCTCCTAAGTCCTTGGTACGCACCTTGTCCAGAGCTTCCTCGGAAAAATCCGCCATCTTTTTCTGGGTTCCCGCCCCATACTGAAGAATGGCTGCAGAGTTGCGGATGTCAATCTGCTTGGAAAAATCCTCCACCATTTTCCGCTCCTGGGGAGATAAAATGCTGTCGTCCATTTTAGGCTGAGGCGGCTCTTCCTTCACCGGGGCCACCGGGGCCTCCTCCTTCAAAGGCTCAAAGGTCAACGTGGGGGTTACAGTAAAATCCTTTAATTCATCGCTCATGATTCTTTTTCCTTTCCTTTAAAATCGTCTTTTCCGGTAAGGCCCTCCTGGGCCAGCATGGTCTTTAAAACAGATATATCCGTAGAAACATCCCAGGCCGTCTCTTTATAAAAACTGTCCAGAAGATTCTCAAAGGCTGTGTTTATAGTGTCCAAAGTATTTTCAATTTCCTGCTTGGCGCTGGAAATATTTTCTCCTTCCATATCCTGCTTGTCCAGCTCTTCATAAGCATTGAGCAGTTTCATGGTGGTGGGCAGGTAATAATCCATGAATTTATGCAAATCATCAATCAGCTCCGGATGCTGCTCCACCCTCTGGAAAATTCTGCGGATAACATTTTCCAGATGATACATCTTATTGGAAATCTCCACTCCCGGAATAGCATCATTGCTTCTGCGGATTTCCTCAATATAACGGTTACCCTCTTGGATAATTTTTCTGGCCTCCTCAGACAGCTCCTTCTCTGGTTTTTTTGCCTCCTGGGCCTTTTGCTTTTCTATGTTTTCCGCTGTCTGCTGATATTGGGCAAAAGCTTCGTCGCTTGCAATCAGACAGGTTTCTTCTTTATCCAGATGTCCCTCCAGGAACATTCTCTTTTTTATCATTTTCTTTAAATCTTTGCGGACAAAGCTTTCGGATTTCCCTGCATTTTTAGCCAGCTCCCGAATGTTGCCGTAAGGCTTTCCGTTCAGGGTCTTTACATAAGAGCGGAACCTTCCAATCCTTTTACGCAGGTTATTGCCGCACAGAGCCATTACAAGGCTCAGAACCGTGGCCGGCACAAATACTGCCATCAGGATACCCAACTTGGCCTCCACCCCTGCTATAAAAAGAGACAGCAGCCCGAAGGTAACTGTGGTCAGGCCAAACATAATCGTCAGGGCCACTCCCAGGGTGGTGAATAAAATGCCCAGGGCCCTGGCCCATCCGGTATTTACAAACAAAGCAAACTCTTCTCTGGCTTCCTGGTATCTCTTAGACTGAGCCCAGCTTCTGTAGCCTCCGAAAGGCCGGTAGCTGTAGTTTTTACTAAATCCATTTCCCGGGCCGTATGGCGTTGGACCTTCTTCTCCGTAAGGTCCTGTACTTCCCATTGTCCCGTAAGCCCCCTGGCCCCCTTGGGGTCCCGGCTGAGGATCCGGGCCGCCCATTCCATTTCTTCCGTTTCTCATTCCGTTTCGCAGGCTTTCCGCCACATTTCCCAGGGCGTTCTCCAGGGTAACTCCTAAATCCCGGTTCAATCTGCCGAAATCCCCGGTATCTATTGCATTCTGTACAATGTCCTTCACATCTCTTCCCAGATTATTCCAGTCATTTACAGCCATAATCTCACTCCTCGCTATTCTTCTGTCATACTCCTCCATCTGACGACTTCATTCCCACTTTCCGGGACACTAGTGTACTGACACGTTCACATTTCAACAAATGACTTGCCTGAATTTCCATCTGCTGCGTTGTCGTCAATCGACGTAGCCACCGCTACGTCTCATTCCTCCGCCTTGCAGAATGAAAATTCATTCTACGTCATTATGCTGAAAATGAACGTGCCAGTACACTAGCTGCGTCCCACGTGCTCATTCCGTCTTGCCCGGACTATGGCTGTGCCTCCGTGCAAGCTAGCTTGCACTCTGCACCGCCGCAGTCCGGGGCTTTCATGGTAAATTATATATGATTGGGTGAAAAAAAGCAACGGAACTTCTATTGCAATTCGTACATTAAAGTTTTATAATGGTAAAAAATTAAGTTACAGAAATGTAAATAAAATACATACCGCACAGCAGCGGCAGATTGGAGGAACTTATCATGGAAAAAAAGAACATTGACTGGTCTAATCTGGGTTTTAGTTATATGAAAACCGATTACCGTTATGTATCTAATTTTAAAGACGGAGCCTGGGATGAGGGAGGTCTTATCCAGGACGATATGGTTGTTATCAGCGAATGCGCCGGCGTACTGCAGTACGCTCAGACTGTCTTCGAAGGACTGAAGGCTTACACCACAGAGGACGGACATATTGTTATTTTCCGCCCGGATTTAAACGGGGAACGTATGGAGCAGTCAGCAGCCAGACTGGAAATGCCTGTTTTTCCGGCTGACCGTTTTGTAGAGGCTGTAGCAGAAACAGTAAAAGCCAATGCTGCTTATGTTCCTCCTTACGGTTCAGGAGCAACCCTTTACATTCGTCCCTATATGTTCGGCAGCAATCCTGTTATCGGAGTTAAGCCTGCTGATGAATACCAGTTCCGTGTATTCACCACACCGGTAGGCCCTTACTTTAAAGGTGGTGCCAAACCTATCGTAATCCGTGTCAGTGACTTTGACAGGGCTGCACCTCATGGAACCGGACACATCAAGGCCGGCCTGAACTATGCGATGAGTCTTCATGCTATCGTAGACGCTCACAAGCAGGGTTATGACGAAAACATGTATTTGGATGCAGGTACCAGAACAAAAGTAGAGGAAACCGGCGGTGCCAACTTCCTGTTTATCACCAAAGACAACAAGGTTGTAACTCCAAAATCCGACAGTATTCTTCCTTCCATTACCCGTCGTTCTCTGGTATATGTTGCCAAAGAATATCTGGGTCTGGAAGTTGAGGAAAGAGAAGTTTACCTGGACGAAGTAAAAGACTTTGCAGAATGTGGTCTTTGCGGAACAGCAGCCGTTATCTCTCCCGTAGGAAAGATTGTGGACCACGGCAAAGAAATCTGCCTGCCCAGCGGTATGGAAAAAATGGGCCCCACCACCCAGAAACTGTATGATACTCTGACTGGTATCCAGATGGGAAGAATCGAAGCTCCCAAAGGCTGGATTAAAGTTATTGAATAATCCTATACAAAAGAAGAGGGACTGCGGCATGAATGATGATGCCATAGTCCCTCTTCTTTTTGCAAAAATTCATATGATTTACATATCCAGGGATTCTTCCACGCCCCTGAGGCTGCAAAACTCCGCAACAGCTTCATCCAGGCAGAACATTCCCAGCTTATGCCCGGTCTTCTCATTGTACATTTTAGGCAGATAATCTGCTGTCTCAAAAGCCTTTTTCAAAATTTCCGGATTCTCTACAAATACGGCTTTTCCATAGTACCGCAAAAATCCTTTCCCATCACTGGCACAGATTTCTACTTTTGGATTTTCCTGCATCTGACGGAAGCAATTTTTATGGGTACCCACTCCGAAATAGAGCTTTCCCTTATACTCCATTTGAAAAGAAAAAGGGCGACATTTGGGCTTATCTCCGTCTACGGTAGTCACATAAAAAATTCCGGCCTTTTCTAAATAAGAACGTACTTTTTCTACATTTGTCATAATTATAATCTCTCCTTTAAATCCATTTCCCGTTGACTTTTTACGGTAAGAAAATTATACTATATTTGAAATTAGAATCAAGTACGCAGTTTAATATTACTAAGTAATATAAATCTTACTGTCCCGGAGGTAATAAAATGGATTACACGTTGAAAGATTGTCCTGTAAAAAAAGCTTTAGTCCTACTCACCGGCAAATGGAACGCCCGCATCTTGTATGAATTGATATTAAAAGATTCCCTTCGCTTTGGAGAACTGAAGAAAGCCATCCCGGATATTTCCAACACCATGCTCTCTGCAACCCTGAAAGATTTAGAAGAGCAGGGCCTGGTTCATCGGAAGCAGTTCAACGAAATACCTCCTCATGTGGAATATTCACTGGCCCCAAGCGGGAAAGCCCTGATTCCGGTTTTTGATGCAATTGGAGAGTGGGGTGAAACTTATTTAAAATAAATCTCTATTACGGTCTGCCGCTTCCCTTTCCTCCCGACTCTCCATGTTTATTCATGGCATCGCCCATGTCACCAGGATTCATGCCGCCTGCCCCCATATTGCCGGAGCCCATGCCGCCATTCATGCTGCCTGAACCATATACCAGACTGCTCATGGTGATTTCAGCAGTATTTCCATCTGTATTCAGGGTATAGACTGAACCCTGGGTAATCTCCGGGCAGCTTATGATTACCGAATTATAGGCTTTATCCGCCTGCCAGGAAACCAATTCATTCCCGCTGCTGTCACTTAAAGAAATCCTGCTTCCGGCAGAGCAGGAATCAACGGTTACCATCATCACACCCTGGGTAGAATCCTCGCCGAAATTCTGGGCCATTCCGGAAGAACCGGCCGCCACAAAAATACCGCCGCTGATAGCTGCTTCACCGGCATAATCCAGGGAGCCGTTTCCGTCATTGGTAGGCCCGGACACATAGGTTTCTCCTCCGGTGACAGTCAGAGAACCGTTAGAATCCAGCCCGTCTCCGGAAGCATTGACATGCAGGGTTCCGCCGGAAATTGCGATGTATGCTCCTTCAGTTGCTGAAAATTCATCTCCTCCCTGTCCTTCCATACCGCTGCTGTCATTTCCTCCGGCAGCATTCAAACCGTCATCACTGGCTGTCAGGCTAATATTGCCGCCGGTAATGTCAATAGAAAGTCCCTCTATCCCTTCATAGCTTTGGGAGATATTCAGATTGCCTCCGGATATCCTTACCGCAGAATCTCCATGGATTCCGTCATCCCCCGTGGCCATGGCAAAATCTCCGCCGCTGATGTCCACATCTCCATTGGAATGCAGTCCGTCATCTGCAGAGTCAATGGAAAAAGTCCCTCCATAGAGAAATAATCCTGTGGCCGCCTTCATGCCTTTTGTACTGACAGAGTCTTCTGTCTCAGCAGTCTGCCCAACTGTCTGTCCCTGTCCGCCGGGGGCAAAATTCAATGCATCGCTATGCACGGCTGCATTTGCACTTCCGCCTCCGGACTCTATGGTAAAATCTCCTTCCTCCACCTGCAGGTAAGTACCTGCGCTCATACCGTCGCCTTCTGAGATAATATCAAAGGTGCCGTCTGCTACATAGAGAAATCCCAGGCTGGCATCGTCATCATTCTCTGCATGAATACCGTCTTTTCCGGATACAATGGTATACATACCATCGGCAATACGCACACTGTCTTTTCCGGAAAGCCCATGGTCTTGGGCAGTTATCTCATAGTTTCCGCTGGTAAGGGCTAAATCATCTTTAGATACAATTCCGTGTCCCACCTGGGCCTTTACCGTCAGTGTCCCTTCTCCATTTAAGGTCAAATCCGCCTTTGAAAAAACAGCAGCGTCAATATTGTTGTCATCTATTTGTACATACTCTCCGCTATTAGCCAGAAGATTCTCTGAACCGGAAGCTGTGGTAATCACCACTTTATCTGCTTCCATGATATAAACAGCCGCAGATGTGGTGTTGGTTATCTCTGCATTATCCAATACCAACTGAAATTTTTCCGTATCCTCTCCATCTACGATAACCATCCCATCCTCTAAAGTGCCGGACAGAATATAGGTTCCTTTTTCTGTAATGGTAATTACATTATCTGATATATGTACGGCATCGGAGTCACAGGCAGCACTGGTTCCTGACAAGGTAATCCTTATGCTGTTTTCCTCATCGTATTGTGTTTCCATATCCCGGTGGCTGAACATATCCTCTTCGCTCACTGTCTGCACATTCTGGACAGCATTGTCTGCTGTGCCTTCTTCCTCTGTCTCAGGAGAAGCAGCGCCGGAGGCTTCCGTCTGTCTGCACCCGGAAAAAGCCAGGAGCAACGACAAGAAAATTGCTAAAATCCATTTGTTCTTCATGATAAACCTCCTCTACAGCTCAGCAACTACTGTTTCCTGTTTAGAAACCGTAATCTCCAGGTTCCCGTTGCGGCAGCGGAGCTTATCAATAAGCTCCTTTTCCTTTCCTTCGCTTCGCATGGTTAAATCATAGGACAGCCGAAACAAGCTTCCCATGTTATGGTCCGCACCTGGGTCAGCTCAAACTCCTGTGTGTACTCCTTCAGAATTGGTTCAAAGACATCTGTATAGTCCAAATCTTCCGGAATGGTAATACGCAGTGTTTTGTACAAAGCGTTTTTCCTTCTGGAGCCGAAATCTATCCGGCTATACAGCATAGTCATGGCTCCCAGGAGAACTGCAAAGAGAAAACCATATCCCAAGTATCCCATTCCCACTACCAGACCGGCGCCCATAGCCAGAAAGATAGAGCAGATTTCCTTTGCCGACCCTGGCACAGAACGGAACCGAACAAGGCTGAAGGCCCCGGCCACTGCAACACCGGTTCCAACATTTCCGTTTACCATCATAATTACAACACATACCACGGCGGGAAGCAAGGCCAATGTAGCCACAAATCCTTTTGTATATCGTGTGCGGTACATATAACAGCCTGCCAATATCAGACCAATTATCAGTGCACATCCCACGCAGAGGAGAAAATCTGATACTGCAATTACATGTGTCAAATCCGTGTCAAAAATTCCGGAAAGCAATGTACTAAGCATACAGGCACCTCCTGTTTTCCTGATTCTGTTCTTTACCTGTTACCATACAGCGGTATGCCATACCATATTTGGAAAAAGATGTTTTAAAAACTCTTTGCCGGTTCAGGGCATGACTCATCCAAAGAGGGATACCCCCGCAGGTCTTGATTTCCATCAGCGTCTGTCCTTCCTCCAGCAGCGGAGTTCCGTATACGCTGCTCTCCAGAGATAAATCCCCTGTCCGGTAGCAGATGTTTTCATCAAAGGTAACCCGGAAATCTCCTCCGTTCAGGGAATAGTAGGCCTCTCTTTCATAAGAAAGAAATACCGTTGGATGAAGGGCGCCGTAATACCTGCGGAAATACTCAATCTCATCAGCAATCTGAGAATGAATTGGCAGCGGCTCTCCCCTCTGAAAGCAATCCATAACCTGCCCTTCCGGAAGGGTAAGACGACGCTTATACACAACAGATTTACATTTTTTCTTCAGCTCCACAAACACCAAGTCTCCCGGCCCTGCTGTCTGATAACTTCGAATCCGCAGTTTTTCTTTGTAGACCGGCTTTTCCAGGGACCGGCGGATTAACCGGAAAGTATCCGTATCCAGATAAATATTGCGTATCGTGGTTCTCCCATAGTTGTCCAGCTTCATATATGGTTCCATGGCCTCCAGGATTTTCTCTTTATCCCGGCGCCCTAACAGGTATTTCATCTCATACCTTTGGAAGGTTGATTGATATGCCATAAATAGTACCTCCTGCTATAATCAAAGTTTTATTTCTGCAAGCAACGAGCCAAGCGGACATGCTTGCATGCCCATTTGGTGACTGCCGCAAGGGTCAAATACCCCGATACTTGCATCGGTGTATTTTACTTTCAACTTAAGGTTGATTTCATCAGGCCTAAGTATAGCCGCCCTACCTTAAGTCAAGTTAAAAGAATATCTTAAATAAAACTAAAATTCTCTCGGTTACAGCAGGAAAATCAAAAATCCATGCGCCTATATAGGGTTCACTGCTTGCGGAAGTCAAATCCCTCGATGCAGGCATGGGAGGCATCAATCTAGTGGCGATGCAAGCATCAGGGTATTTGACCCTTGCGGGCAGGTCTACGTTCCACTTTGGTCGTTGCTGACAGGAATAAAAACAGCCGAACAGCGATATTTTATTTTCTATCGCCGTCCGGCTAAATTGCGTTTTAACAGGTTTTATACTTCTCCTACAGAGGCACGAATCTCATAGGGCAAATCGTAAAATACAGATTCCACCTCTAAATTTTCCGTAATTTTCACCTGGGCTTCCTGGCTGAGAGCCAGAACCTGATGCCAGATATTTTTCTTCAAGCATACAGGCTTATCCAGAAGAAATATATGGTAATCTTCAGGAGTCTCCTGTTCTGCGGTCAAAAGAAGAGTTATGCCGGAAAGAGGCTCAAAGCTTTCCTTCGATGAAGGATGCCGTTCTATCCTCTGGATACTTTTATTCTTATAGCGGAATACTGCCAGTCTCCAAGGCTGCTTATCTTCTGTCTCTGTAATATAGAAGGCATCCTGGTTTTCCTGAGGAAATTCAATCACCGTACCGAATCTCTGAAAGGTTTCCCCTGTAATATTTTCAATTTTCACCATAGCTGTCCCTCCCTGCAAATCATCTTTTTATAAATCAACGCATTCTGATGATTGGGGTCCAGGGACAGTGCTAAGTCAAGGTCTTTCTCTGCCTCTTCTTTTCTTCCCAATCCAAGCTTGCCCAGACCCATGAGGTAATAGCAATGGGCCTGGTTTCTTTTATCCAGGTCCTCCTCAAAAATCAGAAAATCCGGAAGAGAAACTGCAAAATAATCCATTTTGACTTTATCTCTTACATGTCTTTCCCCGTAATCTATCAGCTTATAAAACCTGGAATTGGCTTCCTTTTTTCTGCCCTGTTTCAGCTTTGCCATTCCCTGATACAGAATCATATCCGCAGGCTGGTCATAGTAGTAAAGCATACCTGTAGGCTCCTGGGCGCCCAGACCGGCCTTTTCCCAGCATATCTGCGCTTCTTCTTTTCTGCCCGTACGTTCTTTTACAAGGCCCATCCAGTAATAGAGATGGTTATCTTTCGTTCCCTCCAATCTTCCTTCTCCTAAATTTTCCGGATAAGCAAGGGCCTTCTCTATATAAGACTCAGCCTCTTCAAATGCACCGCTGAAAAAGGATTCCTTTGCCATTTCCAGAAGTGCGGTCTTATATTGGGTGGTAATCTTGCCTTCTGCACCTTCCCAGGCTCCAAACTGATGTGACATGATTGCTTCATAAGCTTCTTTATGGCGCCCTGTCAGGTTCAAAACTGTCACATATTCTGTGTATAAGTCGTCTCTTTCCTCAATAAGCTCCCTGTGAGCCTGATATTCTTTCAGCCGTTCCTCAAAAGAATATCCTAATTTTTTATGAAGCTGGTCTAATTCCAGAAACACTCTGGCATCTCCGGTGTCCAGGGCAAATGCTTTTTCCAGTTTTTCTCTGGCTTTTTCCGGATTTTTTCTCTTGTTATAATAGGCAATAGCCATATTCCTGAGAAGTGTGGGATATTCAGAATCCAATTCCTCTGATTTTTCCCATAACTCAATAGCCTCCTCAAAGTTCAGTTTATCATAAAACAGATTTCCAAGATAATAATAGGCCTTAGCCCCTCTGGGGTTTGCCTCAATGGCCGTCTGCAGCACCGGAATATCCTCCAGCTTATTTGGGAAGCAGTACAGAGGAGATATTTTTTCCGCCTTTTCCCAGGCACTCTCTGCCTCTGTGTCAAAGCCCCTACGGCTGTAATAATAACCTTTGTAATAAAAGAGCAGCGGCTTCTCCTGTGTACAGGTCTCCAGCACTTCTATGGCTTCTTCATAAAGCCCTCCCTCGGCATAGTCCCTGGCTGTCTGGAGAAAGGTTTCATGGAAATCCCTGGTCAAAGAAAGAATATTTTCTTTCTGTTCTTGGTAGTTTTCTTCCAGGAACATTTTTTCAAACCAGGACCAATAGTCAAAGGGGTCAACCTTCAAATTTTCTTCTACCCAGGAAAGGGCTTCTGTTCTTCTTCCCATTTTCCGCAAAACAACTGCCTTTAATCCTCTGGCTTTTATGTTATGTGCATTTTTAACTAAAGCCTTTTCCAAAAATTCCAAAGCCGGCTGCCACTGCTTTTTGCCTGCCTGGATTGCCGCCAGATAGTAGAAAGACATTTCCTGCTGTTCATTACTCCAGGTAGCTTTGAAAAATCCATCGTATGCTTCCTCTAATCTTCCCTGGTAAAATAGACAAAGTCCCAGATTATAATAGGCCTCGCTGTCGTAGGGATTTGGATTTAGCCAGGTCAGTCTTTCTATTGCCTTTCTAAAATGCTGCTCTGCGGCTTCAAAGTCTCCTCTTCTGAATTTCAGCATACCATATGCATTGTTGATACGAATATCACCTGCATCCCGTTTCAGTCCTTCCAGATAATACGGGTCAGGGAGATAGGTTGCATGGCGGTATTGCTCAATATGGAGCCCTGTCAGGTATAATTCCTCATTTGTCATAATCTCTTCTGGTTCCTTGGCCGCCTTTGCAGGATCTGCCAACTTGGGAATTTCCTCCGGCTCCGGCTGATATTCCACCAATAAGCTATTTTCCCACAATACCTGCACTTTCATTTTCGTCTCATCCTGAATTTCCAGTGGAATTTCTTTTTCATAAATATCATTGGGAGAAAGCAGTGCCGATTCTCTATAAACCTGTTCTCCCTCATATAATACAAGAATTTGTGCATCCTCATATTTTTCTGTTGCATACACACAAAGGTATAGACCATTCTGGGTTTTCCTTGTATTCATCACTGCGTGAATAGTAGCATTTTTCACCTGCCCCACTTCTTTATAAGGCATAAAATACTGTTTAAAGGTCTTCTCCTCAAAAGGCTTCAACCAGGTGAAATCCGGCTGATTATCCGTATATACTCCTGTCATAAGCTCTACATAGGGACCGTCTTCATCTGTGAGATTTCTGTCCCATGCTTTCCCGAAGGCCCCGCAGCCCCAGGTCCACTGCTTCTTTCCCGGAGAAATATGATGGTCCGCCACATGGAGAATTCCTGCCTTTCTGCTGTAATCATACCCTCCCACAAAATCATACTTTGACTTCTCCGCCATGTAAGAGGTGGGTACGGGAATGTTTTTATATCTGGAAATATCTACTCCCTCGCTATAGTCATGTTTATAGTAAACACCTGTGGCGATGGGAAATCTGGAAACATCTCTTTTTCCATGGTCATATACACTATGTACATCCGGCGGAAAAATAGACTGAGTATAATCATTCACCGGAACTGCAGGATTGGCCCACCAGAGAAAGGTCTGAGGCATGGCGGTCCGGTTATAAAGCTGGCCCCGAATTTCAAGATAGGCTTTATCCGGATACAGGGTAAAACCGGCAATTCCTTTTGTTCCGTACATTTGGTCCACATCATTTACAAAGAGAGTTTTACTTCCATCCTGGTTTTCTTGAATCACATGGTCCACCGGCATATAAGTAGTAGGTCTGTGGTGCTGTGGCCAGTTAAACTCTATGCCTCCTGAAATCCATGGTCCCGCCAGGCCCACCAGGGCCGGCTTGATTACATGATTATAATATACAAAATCATAATCATTGGTTTTATCATAGGCTCTCTGAATCCTTCCTCCTAATTCAGGAAGCACCATAATTTTCAGATATTGATTTTCCAGGTATACTGCCCTGTATTTCTTATCTCTTTTTTCTCTGCTGATTTTTTCTGTAGTGGGATAGGGATATACTTTCCCTGAGCTGCCCTGATAAACTCTTTTTTCCAGGAACATGGGATTTTTGTCTGCTTCCCCTATTTCATAAGTGGGAATCCAAATGTCTTCCTCCCAAATTCTTACCTTCTCCATCCTATTTCCTCCTCCTTCTCTTAGTTGTCATCTTTCTTTTCTGTTATCCGGGAAGGGAGACAGTCAAAATATTTCCGAAAGGTTTTGGAAAAATGTTTTTCACTGATATATCCCACCCTTTCCGCCGCTTCCTTTACCGGCATCCCTCTCTGCAAAAGTTCCATGGCCTTCTGCATACGGGTACCGGTGACAAAGTCAATATACTTCTCTCCTGTCTTTTCCCGAAAAATCCGGCTGATATAGGAAGGGCTGATATGAAATCTCCTTCCGATTTCCGCAATGGTCACATCATTCATATAATTTGCAGAAACATATTCCTTAATCTGCTCAATCATATCCTTTTTTCCGTCTTTTTCTTCCCAGGCCCGGTTCTGTATCAATCTCCTGCACTGTTCCAACAGTCCCTGGAAACTGTTATCCTTAAAATCAGAGTTCCAAACATCAGATAAGTATTCCAACAGAACAGGATTCTTCAGCTTGTCAAAACACTCGTTCAATTCCTGATTATGCTCTGTCTCCTGGAGCAATTCGTTGGCCATTGTATAATTGGCCGTAAGATAAGCAGCCGTTATCATCTCTATTTTTTCGCACAAAAAACGTTTCCTCAGCAAATCCGGCTGGTCCTTTAGCTCCTCCAGAGATATCATCCGATATCCCTCCTCCAGAATCCTTACAGAGGCTAAGCCCAAAATAATCTGTTTGTTCATATAAAGGTCCTGAAAATTATCCGCCTTTGTCCAAATGGCGGTTATCCGGGCCTTTTCGCAGAATAATTTTCTGCGCAGAGCCAGGTAGGACCGGAGCCATGGATATTCCCTGCCCTCAATAAGGAGACATAGCTCACTTGATTGGAGAAAGAACAAAGCATAGGCATCTTCCTCCTTAATTATACCTTGCAGATATTCTGACAGGTTTTCATACAATGCTGCATACACTTCCCTTTCCTGACATTTCCCTCCGGTATCCAGAAAAAAAAGATACAGACTGTAAACTCCTGATTTCTTTTTTGGTTGTATCTGCCTCACCACTCCGGCAGTATCCCCTAGCTCAAAAGCCCGGCTCATTGTATTTTCAAAAATCTGATTTCTCTTTTGAATCTTTTCCCTCTTTTCCTGCAGAATTTCTTCAATCAAATCCCGAAGTTCCTCCATGTCCGGCGGCTTTAGAAGATACTCCTTTACCCCCAGGGAAATGGAACGCTTCGCATACTCAAACTCAGAATATCCCGTAAGAATACACCAGGTTGTCTCAGGAGATTTCCCGACGCATACTTCCAAGGCGTCTAATCCGTTTATTTTTGGCATGTTAATATCTACAAATACTATATCATAAGCTTCTTTCTCCACCTGCTCTATAAGTTCCTGCCCGTCCCTGGCCTGGGAAATCCGATGCTCTCTGGGATACAATTCTTCCAGCATAGATTTCAGATTTACCCGAACCAGCCTCTCATCGTCAGCTATTAAAATCTTCATATCTTTCCCCCATTTCCGGCACAGTATCTCCTATTGGTATCAGCAAGTTGCAAATGGTCTGAAAGCTACCCTTTCGGTCATACCAGAAAAAGGAATCCGGATAGGTGATAGTAAGCCGTTCCTTTACGTTGGTGATACCTACCCTTCCGCCGGAAAAAATCTCTTCTTTCCGATAGGGTATACCGTCATTGGCAACAGTAATCCACACAAAGTCTTTTCTCTGTCTGCTGCTGACTCTGCAGACCTGAAGCAATATATGCAGGGTAGTTCCGTCAGGAGCCATTCCATGCCGCATGGCATTCTCAATCAGAGGCTGAAGCAGCAGTTTTGGAATAGAAAATTCCTCTAAAGAGGGCTCTATTCGGATAGCATACTGCAGTCTGTCCTCAAACCGAAGCTTCTCCAGCATCAGATAGCTTTCTATAAATCTGCACTCCTTCTGGATACTGGAATCATATCCCGATTCGCAGGTATAGCGGAACATACGAGAGAGATTCACAATGCCCTTATCCAGATTTTTGGATTCTCCAATCCTGTTCAAAGCCTGAAGCGAATTCATCACATTGTGAAAAAAGTGGGGATTGATTTCTGCCTGCATAGCTTTATATTCCGCCATCTGCTGATTCATCTTCCATATATATTCATGCTGTACCAGATTTGCAATACGGCGGTTCATGTCTGTCAGCGCCTGAGAAATATCATGAAACTCTTCAATATCCGTTTCTGATACGCTGTCTCTGTCTTCCTTATCTCCTAAACGATATTTGTCAATGTATGATATGATTTTTTCTGTGGAAGCAGAAATTTTCCTGCTGAGATTCATAAATACCAAAAACGCTGCGGCCATACTTACAAACCATGCCAAAAGAATGCCCATGGACGTCTGGTATGCTTCGCTTAAAATCGCCCTTTCCGGCAGCAGATAATCTATGCAAAACCCGTATTCCTCATCCCACATCCTGTATCGGTAGTGGGTAGTGCCATTCACCTGGATTTGTTTTCCCAGCTCCTCCTTTTCTGCCGACTCTCTCCTTGGAGTCTCCACAAACTTCTTATCTGTAGCATAAGCCGTTTCCCCCTGAGGATAATAAATCACCAACCCTGCTCCTTTTGGTAAGGTGACTGCCTCTTTCAAATCCCGGAATACATCCTGGGAGATTTCCAGAAATGCATAGCCCTGCCGTACTCCTGTCTCCAGGTATTTCACAGGACATAACATGGTAAAGCTCTGATTCTCCTGGGTCTCTTCCTGGCCCACAATACTCTCCGGCAAAATCAATACTTTTCCGGAGGATATATCTCCTAATTCATCCCACAGTCTTTCTATCCATTCCTCATCTTTCTGGCTGCGTATCACCGATGCCCCGTATTTCTGAAGATAAAACAGGGTATTTTTATTGGCCTTTTCCGGAATAAAACCGATTCCGTTTACAGTAGAATCTGCAATGGTAAGATAACTGTTCAGAGAGTTTCTGTATTTAGAAGAATTGCGGATATACTGGTACAGAGTTTCCTGGGAAGACTCAATTTCATAAGTATTTACATAGTGATAAAATCTGGAAATATTGGTATCAAATAAATACTGCATATAAAAGCCTTCTGAGTTCTGTAAAGAGCTGTCCAGATGGTTAATAAGGGTCTGTAGAATAATACGGTTATTGGTCTTGTAGCTGTCAAGAATTTGGTGCCGGAAAAAAAGTGGAATACAAAAGCTGACAATCAAAAAGGGCAGAAGCACCGATATGGCAAAAATTCTGTATAATGATGTTTTTAAAGAATACTTTTTCATTGCTTTTCATCCTCCTGCCCTCCGGCCTGTTCCAATCAGACTGTATGAAGGAAAATCATTCGGCTGTCATAATCTCCCGAAAGCTTTACCTGAATACCATAATGCATAAGATATGCCCCTGTTTTCCGGAACCTGTTTCCATCCATTTCAAATTCATATATTTTATTTTCTTCTAATCCCCGCAGGGAAATCCTATATCCTGAGTTTCCATATCTTTCATGGTCCAGGAATAAAAACAGCACACACCGTTCTTCCTTCACATATTGAACAGCCTGAACATCTCCCTTTTTCAGGGAGCTAAGCCGGTATAGCTTTCCAAACTGGACGATATCTCTGATTTTCTTATATTCCCGGATATATCCGGCAATTTCTTTTTGTTCTTCTTCCGGCGTATGTTTTAAATCAATTCCGATTCCCAGGGCACCGCACATGGCGCTGTATATCCGGAACTTTAAGGGAACCCTTCTTTCGTCCATCCCGAAATCATCGGTAAGCCATGCCCTCATGCATTTTACCGGGTACAGCCTGCTGTAGGATTCTTGAATACACAGACGGTCCAAAGGGTCCGTATTGTCGCTGGGCCAGTATTCATCGAAATACCTCATAGCCCCATAGTCTACCCTTCCGCCTCCGGCAGCGCAGGCTTCAAATTCCACTTGGGGATGCCTTTTTCTCAATTCTCTGATTAGGCGGTAAATCCCCTGTGTATTCCGAAAGTCCAGTTCCTTCCATTTGTCTGGTTCAAATGCCTGGGACCCCCGCTCTGCCCCGTACCGGTTCATATCCCATTTGATATATTCTATCTTATTTTCCGTTAAAAACCCGTCAAATACATGAAGAAGATAATCCACCACCTGGGGATTAGACATATCCAGCTCATACTGATTTCTTCCCATCAGCACCTCTCTGGTAGGATACCGGTAAATCCACTCCGGATGTTCCCGAAACAGCCTGCTCCCAGGATTAACCATCTCTGGTTCAATCCAGACACCGAATTTCATTCCCAGCCTGTGGACCTCTTCTGAAAGCTCCCGAAGGCCTTTGGGGAATTTTTCTCTGTCTGCAAACCAATCCCCAAGGCCAGCAGTGTCATCCTTTCTTCCCTCAAACCATCCGTCATCAACAACAAAGAGTTCTACGCCCATGGCCGCAGCTTTTCTGGCCAGAGCGATTTGTTCCTGACACTCTACGGAAAAGGCAGTGGAATACCAGGAATTATACAAAACCGGCAGGGATTTATCCGCTAAATAAGGAGGAATGAGATATTCCCGGCAGAATCTGTGGATGGTATGGCTCATTTTTTCAAATCCGGCATCTGAATATCCCGAATAAACAGCCGGAGTTTCAAAGGATTCCCCTTGGTTCAGTGTCCAGGAAAAGTCTGTATCACTGATTCCAAGCAAAACATTCATCCAGCCGCTGTTTACTGCTTCTACAACACATTTAAAATTTCCTGAATATTCCAGAGCCCCATAATACACCTCACCTCTGGTCTCCTCTGCATGTCTGTGAAGAATAAAAGCAGGATTCACCGTATGAGCCGTCAGTCCATAAAGGCTTTCATATATCTTCTTTCCGGAGTCCACCGGCTCACTATATTCCAGAAATTCTCCGCCCCAGCGGCCTTTGTAGTTAATACTCTCGTATCCCTCCCCAGGCAGCCCGTATTCTCCAGAATAAAAACGTTCCAGAACCATAGGTTCCTTTCCTTTATTTTCTGCTTTTCTCCATTTTTTAATCATATCCGCCTCAGGGTATACTTCATAGAAGAGGTGTACCTGAAAGGGATAGTAAATATCCTCCAATATCAGTTCCAAGGTTTCGCCTCGGACTCTGCAGCCGGAAAATTTATATCGGAAATCCCTCACATTTCCCGGAAACCTTACCTTCATAGAGGCCTCTTTAAAGCACATGGCTCCGAAGGAAGAGCATTCTTCCCGGAAAAGCTGAGGCCCCTGCATATTCAAAGTTTTTTCATTACTGGTTTCTCCCAGAAAATCCTCTGCTCTTTCTATCCTTTTTCCCCAATACAGGTTTTCTAAAATTCCTTCTTTGGACAAAGAAATAATATAGCTTGTATTTCTGGTCTGTAATGCAAAAAGTCTGTCGTCTATATTTTGTATGGGCATTTTTATCCTCCCGGATATTTATTCTTCCATTGGAATAACCACAAGTTCTTTTAAATCCGGCATGGCCTGCTCTGCTCTCAGCTCTATGGTATTTGCCCCTTCATAAAGGGAAACCAGGATTTCGCTTGCCAGCAAATCTCCTTCTTTTGTAGAGCTCCACTTACTGATACCTGCAAATCCTGCTGAAAATTCCTGCTCGCCGTTGATTCTGATTTTGGCTCTGGCCGTTGGCCCGGAATAGTAATGGAAACGAAGAATATAATCACCGGTTTCAGACAGCATAATATTTTCCATACAAAGAGTGTTTCCCGGCTCCATACCGCACAGCTTCCATCCTCCCCAGGAATCCGGAAGGAAAGCGCCTCCGCCTGACAAAATTCCTGTTTCTATAGGCAGAGTAATTTTCTGAGGAGGATTGTTGAAAATAATCCGAATCTTATCAATCATCGGAGCCTGCCCCTGCAGTCTTTCAAAAATCAATTTCACAGGACCTCCTGTAAAATGGAACACCATAGAATAGGTGGAAAGCACAGAGCCATGGCCGCTGGGAGGAACCCTGCACTGAATCCCTGAAATACCGTCTGTGACATGAAGAAGGAAATCTTCCTCCGCCCGGTAAAACATACGAATCGTAGCATTTCCCTCCGGAAGGTTCTCTGCACAGACAAATTCTCCGCTTCCCTCCAGGTTCAGCACCGGCAGCAGCCTTTCTGTGGACACCACGCCATGTCTGCTTCCCATTCTGGGATATGCCTCCTTACATGAAATTTCTATATATTTATCGCACATATAGCCTTCGGGTTTTAAGTTACAAAGAGGTTCTGTTTTTCTGGCTATGTACACACCGGCCCCTCCGTGTTCTGTCATAGGAAGAAGCAGCACGCTGTCCTTTGTAACCTTCCTATGCTCATACAAAATCTCGTCTCCGAAGCGGTCGTCTGTGTAAATTTCCGCCTCAAATTCTCCCTCCGGAAGAAAATCTAAAGACAAACGCTGGGTACGCTGTTGATTGCAAATGCAGCCTATTACATATTCCTCTGTTTTTTTCACCCAGCGGAGCATAGCTACATGGTTTCCCGGATAGCCGGACAGCAGTCGGAGACCGTCATATTTAGGCTTCAAACGGCGCAGGAAATTAGTTCCTATCCAACCTTCCAGATTGTAAATAGACGCTGCAAAGTGGGAGGCTCCGCTCTCAAAAACCGCTGAAAGAGCCATCTGATGTGCCATGGATGTGTTGCGGTTTCCATTGGTAAAGCCGGTGGGGGTATAATCCATAGGTCCTGCAGCATTGCGGATAAAAGGTACGGTGCAATTATGTTCCGCATTGGGTACATCACTCCACTTATAATACTCCAGACCCATAATTCCCTCAGCGGCAATCAAATGGGGCCAGGTACGTCCCTCTCCCATAGGCTTTGTGCAGCCATGGAAATTTACCATAAGCTTTTCTCTTGCCATAAGCCTGGCCATCATACTGTACTGCCAGGCCGTATGAGCAGAGTCATTCTCAAAAATGTCTATCTTTACCCCGTCAATCCCCCAGCTTTTCCACAGGGGGAAATAATAATTGGCTTTTTCCTCTGTATCTACCTCCTGCATGGCAGTCCATAGCCACGGAGATACGTTTCTTTCATGGGCATAGGTACAAAAATGCCGAATCCAGGTTTCATTCCATCCTGCATCCACCACCACGGCTTCAAAACCCATGGCGGCTGCAAAATCCACATATTCTTTTATCTCTGTATAAACCTGGGCTCCTGTGTCGTTAATCCACCATGCCCATAGGGAACGGGCCGGTTTAATCCAACTGATATCTTCTATCTCAGAGGGAGGATTCAAATTATAGTTTAGGGTTGCATTTACCACATCATCCAGATTCTCTTCTATCAGCAAATATCTCCAGGGTGACTGAAAAGGAAGGGAAGAGGGAACAGGCTCTCCCTTTTCTTCCGGCGCAAATTCTAAAAGCAGGTGCCGCCGGGAAGTTCCCAGCACATGGCTGACACAATAATCTCCGCATTTATTTAATACTGCCGCCTCGTTAATCATAATCCATGGACCCTCCGGGCCTTTGCTGACCAGTACCGGCATGCCGTAATGGCGTCCATCATGGTCCGGTCCCCAGGTTGTTCTGTTATAGGGAGCTTCGTAATTAGGCACCCAGTTCTGAAGCCATACCTGGTCAAATTCCTCAGGGAAACAAAAATCCGTACTTTCCCTTTTTACAAAGATTTTTTCTCCCTCCAGGGGAATCTCATAACGAAAAGCCGCACCATTGTCATAAGCCCGTACCACTAAATTCAGAGGTATTTCCCCTTTCACAAACCCCAGGCAGGTTTCCATACAATGGTTCTCATAAGTTTCCTTCTTCCCTGCAGGTAAACAATAACTCTCCCTGATTTCTCTGGAAGTCTTCTGTTCAACGAACTGAAGATTTTTTCTGAAGTCTCCCAAACTGCTATCTATTCCCAGAGAACCCTCTGCACAGAACTCGTGATTTAAGCTCACTGCGTAGAGAATAGAGCCTTTATTGTCTAGACATATATCTATTTCCAGCTTTTTATTAGGTGAGAAAATTCTCCACATATCCTTCTCCTTTTCTCTCATAAATCATCCTTTTACCGCACTGTCCATAGCTCCCTGGATAAAGTATTTCTGCAGAAATAAATATGCTGCCACCACAGGAATAATAGCTACCACAGCACAGGCCGCCGCTCCATTCAAGTCATTCATCTGTTCCCCAAAAAACTGCTTTATGGTAAGTGTCACATTGTACATCTCTTTTGTCTGCAGCACATACAGAGAATAACCATATTCATTCCAGGTGGAAACCGCCTGCATCAACACTACAGATGCTGTCACCGGTTTCAGCTGAGGCATTACCACCCGGAAAAATGTGGTGAGAATTCCCGCTCCATCCATATAAGCCGCTTCATCCAGAGATATAGGGATAGAAGAAATAAAGTTTGTATACATATAGGTAGCCACAGGAAGTCCAAAGGCCCCGCATATAGCAATGATTCCCCAGTAGGTAGACACTGCGTGAATGGAAACCAGCGTAGAGTAAATTCCTACCACCATAGACATGCCCGGAACCATCATCACGCCCAGAACGAAAAGTTTCATGGCTGTGCTGAGGCGGTTTTTATTCCTTGCCATGGGATATGCCGCCAGACAGCCTACCACCACCACAACCAGTACAGTTCCCAGGGTTATGATAAAAGAGTTTTTTACAGCATTCAAAATACCGCTGTTTTGAAACACCTGTATGTAGTTTTCCCAGTACGGATAGCTGGGAGGCAGCAGCCGGGAAGTGTACTCTGTTACAGGTTTCAGAGAAGTCATGACCACCACATAGATGGGCAGCAGATAAATTATCAGGATTACCGCTGAAACCAAGTATTTCCACCATCGGATTTTTCCTTTTCTTTTTGTATTACTTTTCATCTCTTCATCGCCCTGCTTTCTTTAGGAATCAATACTCTTTTTCTCAAAATAACGGTTCCCCACCAATGAGAAAATCATGATAACAAGAAAAGACGTAACTCCCACGGCAGAAGCATAGCCCGCCTTTTCTGCCAGAAAATACTGGCTGTTCAAATATGTCATCAAAGAGTGGGTGGCATAATTGGGACCTCCATTGGTCAGGGAAATAATACCGTCAAAGATTTTCAGGCCATTGATTAAGTCAATCATAACTGCTGTGGTAACAGCCGGTATCAGCATAGGCAGGGTTACATATCTGAACTGTGCAAATTTATCGGCTCCGTCAATCTGTGCCGCTTCCAAATATGCCTTTGAAATATTCTGAAGTCCTGAAAGATAAATAATCATACAGTACCCTGCATACTGCCAGATATTTATCACTGTAATAAAGAACACACCCCATTTTCCTTCAGCCAGCCAGTCCACCGGCTGTATTCCAAACACAGACAAAATATCGTTCAGCACCCCATTATCGTAGGTCAGGAAAAAGTACATAATATATCCCATTATCAGGCTGGAAATCATAATAGGCATATAGATTACCACCCGCACCAGATTATTCCCTTTAAAGCGGGAATTCACGAATAGCGCAGCTCCAAGTCCTATCACATTCTGGAGTACAGTGGAAACGATACTGTAAATCAGCGTATTGCCAAAAGCCACCCAGTACCTTTTATCAGAGAGCATCTCCACATAATTCTGAATTCCCACAAAGGCTTTTTCCGGAGAATAGCCATTCCATCTGCACAAGGAAATATATACTGTCTCACAGAAAGGCCGTATGACAAAAAGCAGAATCAGGCAGATGGCCGGAAGATAAAAAAGATTCATTTTCATTGTCCGTTTTTTCATCTTAGTCCCACTTTCATACATAACTGGGGCTGTCTCGTTAAAACATATCTTAGGCTCAAAGCAACGCAGATTGAGTAATAAAATGTATAAATCCTCTCGAAGTTTCATGGGACAGCCCCCTCTGTTTCCTGATTACTCCTGTGCTACATATTTGTCTGCGAAGGTGCTCTTCAAAATATCAACCCCGGCCTTCACACCTTCTTCTTTAGGATTCATAAACACTTCAATCACTGCGTCCATCTGGGCATTATACATACCGTTAGGCAGATATTCCCGGTCGAACAAATTATCATAGAAAATATCTCCCTCAAAGGTGTCCTGGCTTTCCAGGAAGGCCTGATATGTTACATTGGAGGTGTCCATACCTTCCATAGCAGGAAGTCCGCCGTCCAGATTCATAATCTTGTCCGCTGTCTCCGGCTGGGCAAGATAATTCAGGAATTCTTTAGCAGCATCCATATATTCTGTGTCTTTCCAGATACCGAAGCAGCTTCCCTCTCCAATCATGTACTGGGACTTTCCTTCTTCTGTAGTGCAGGGAATAGGCATGATTCCCAGCTGTGCATCCGGCGCCACATTCAGCACTTTAGCAATCTCAACTTCTGTACTGAATCCGCACTGATTATTTCCTAAGGCCGTCATAGTAGCCGCATCATCTGCTGTTACCAGGTTCGTATTCATATACCCTTTGTCCACCATCTCCGCAATCTGTTCCAGAACACAGGCTCCCTTGGCATCCCAGTCAAAGCTTCCGTCTTTAAAGGCCTCGCCTGAAGGATACATACTTCCTTCTGTGGTGTAGTAAGCCGGAGAAAATGCGTTATACACGGTAGCTGCTGTCCAGGTATCTTTTCCTCCTACAAAAAAAGGTGTAACTCCGGAGGTCTTAATCTGTTCACAGGCATCCATGAAATCATCCATAGTACGGATATTCCCCGGCTCTATGCCGACGCTTTCCAATACGGTTTTATTATAAACAATGCCATTTACCTGCTGGGTAACAGGAAGTACATAAATATCCTGGTTTTCATCAGAAACCACAGCTAAAACCGTGTCGTCAATCTTGTCGTACCAGGATTCTTCTGTCAAAGGCTCCAAATATTCTTTATACCGTATCAGCGACCATCCGTGGGTCACGAAAACATCCGGCATATCTCCGGAAGCCATCCTGGTTTTCATAACAGATTCATAATCCGAACCTGGCGTGATAAGCTCAATTCCGATTCCCGTCTCCTCTGTAAAATCATCCAGCACTGCCCGGAACTGCTCCAGAGGGTCGCCTGTATAAATTACTTCCACTTCCAGGGTAACTTCCTGATTGGAGGCCTCACTGCCGCCCTCCTCTTTTTCTTCATTTCCACTCTCTCCGTTTCCGCAGCCTGCCAGCAGTCCTGCCGTCACAACAGCCGCCAATCCCAGAAAAACCATTGCTTTCCATCTTTTTTTCATAACAATCCTCCTATACTTTTTGTTTTTCCTGAGGGTACCCATATAACTTCTCTTTGGTTATCTTGTGAAATTATTATATACGAATTATCCAAGACATAAAGGTGTCCATTTTTACAAAAAAAGTGTGGATTTTTTACTGGGAAAGCCTCGGACTGCGGCTAGGTGGATGGGCAAGCTTGCTTGCACAGTCACATAGGCATAGGACGGGCTGTTGTCTTATCATTCTGCCTCACATTTCCCCTGGGTCCCTCATATACTATCAGGAAACCCCAACTGGAAAGGCTCGAAAAGTAATGAGCGACTATATTATTCTTTCCATAGAAACCCATCTTTTTTTCGGCAGAATCATGAAAGAGCACTCTTTTTTCCTGCAGGCAGGTTTTCCCTCCTGTAAAAAAGAGTGGATAGAAGAAGCCGATTCTCTTCGGCAGAAATTTGAATGTTTTCTGGAGGATGTACTGAAAATTTCCCAGGGACATGTGCGGGAAACTGTTTTATGTTCCGGAGAGCTGGTTACAGAGTATACCATCCCTGCTGAAAAGCGCACCTCTTGTTTAAGCTGTATTCCTATTAACAGCAAAATATCCGAAAGGACGGAACAGCTTCGCTGTGATTGCTCACAGAATCCTGACCCCAGGCTTTATCAAACCGTTCACCGCTTAAATCAGCGGGCTCTCCGGCTGCTGCGGGAACTAATCAGCTTTAAGGAACAGATTTTGCGAGAGGTAAGTAAGGGAGCCCTTTTCACATTCAACTATCCCCTTCTTATCAAACATATCCTGCGGGAGGCAAGACTGTATCAGGAAATCGTAGAACAGCTTCTTTCAAACAAAAACCTTACCTGTCAAAACATTTACGAAACGGAAGCCTTCTGGAACCAAATCATGATGGAACATGCCTGGTTCATCCGGGGACTTCTGGACCCCTCAGAACCAGAACTCATTGAAACGGCCAATGAGTTTTCCAAAGACTACGCCCGTCTTCTGGAGGAAGCCTGCCGCAAAGAGCGCTGCGCAAATGTCATGACAGAATCGTTATCCGAATCCACTCTTAAAGAAACTATAAAATACCGTGATTTCAAAGCTACCGGCACAAAAGGAATTCTGGAATGCAAGATTTCCTCTATCATTCTTCCTCTGTTGGCAGACCATGTACTGCGGGAAGCCAATCATTACCTCCGTATGCTGGAAACAGGCCGGACACAGTAAGCACAAAAACAACAGCGCACGGCCTGAGGCCGTGCGCTGTAATGCACTAAATATAAGTTTTATCACGAATCTGAATAATGTCTGCAGGATTCTCTCTTCCGGCTTAGCCCATACAGGGGTGGCAGTGTCCGTAAGCATCCATACAGTCTTCCTCAGGATTCTTCATGCAAAGATGCACAGCTGATTTCTTGAAAGTCAGCGGAAGGGCAAGGATATTTGGATTTTCTCCTACAAATTTCTTCTTAGCATCTTCCAGGGCTTCCTCAAAGCTGGCTCTTGTCTTCAGGCCCATTCCTCTGGCATATCCCGGTTCCTGGGCTCCTACGATATAGATGGCGCTGGTGTTCATCTCTGCAATATGTCCGCAGGAAATCATGCTGAAGCCATGGAAAGGATGGAAGGCATTGGTAAAGCGGTATTTTCTGATATATTCTTCATTGGTGGCGAAATATTCTCCATAACGGTTCATATCTGGCAGAGTATTCATGTAGTCATGCTGGAATGTGTTATACATATCTCTCAGATAAGGCCAAAGCTCATCGTGGAAAAATCCGTTGCACAGAGAAGAGCAGATAATCACACAATTGTCGCTCATCACACGTTTAAACCGGAGAACCTGGGCGCTGAGTGCCTGCATCATCATAATCGGATTGGTTCCCATACCGTCTCCGTAGTGGAATTTCTGAGGCATACCAAATACCAGTACGTCATATTTTTTCTCTGCCCAATGTACATAGGTTCTCTTATCTGCAACCTTCCAGCTCAGAGGCATCATTTCCTTGGCATAGCCGGAGAAAATTGCAATCTGTCTGGAGTTAGTGTCCAGAACCGCATCACAGCAGAAGAATGGGTGTCCCATTTTCTCTTCCATATGCATGGAAATCTCGTCAAATTTCGTTCTCATAAGACTGCCGCCGTTTACAGGGGTAAAGTCTTTTCTGTGCATAACAGCAGGAACATGGTGGCTGGCAATACTCTTCCAGTTTGTAATTCCTGTAGCACTGTGTTTGTAGCCTCCGGAATAGCCGCCGTAAGGATTCCCCTGTACATGGCCGATTAAAATAGGAATATCGCTTTCAAAAACATATTTATTCATGTAAACCGGGTCCCCTCTTCTTGTGGTTCCCAGATTTACCATATGCTCCTGGTCCTCGCTGTCATGGCTGATAATCTGTCCTGTATGCCAGAATTCCTGGAACAGCTCTTCTCCGAAAATAGCCTTTGCGTCAGATTCCTTGCTTCTCGGGTGAAGACCATTGGAAATAATAAATAAAATGTCCTGCTTCTCCACACCTGCAGCATATAATTCTTCCAGAATGTATTTGATACTCAGTTTTCTGTGGCTGGTAGGCTGTTCTCCGCCTTTCACCCTGTCCGGCACCACAAAGGTAACCTTGCTTCCCTTATGGGCCAGTTCTGACAGTGTTGGCATTCCGATAGGATGTGCCAGACTTTCCAGGTATGCATCTTTTAATTTGTCCTCCGGAATATAATCCGGGTCTTTCACTGTCTCTCCGGGAATAAAAATATCTGTATTGTCCGGAAGCTCCGCTCCCATAGTGCCATGTCCGTATTCGAATTCTAATTTCATTTTCTTTCCTCCGTTTCTCTTCTGGCGTCTGGCGCCTGATTTTCTATCTGTCCCCAATTACATCGCCTTTTATTTAGAAAGCCCCTTCTCCCGCTCAATTATCTCCCAGATACAGGGAAATAATTTCCAGATATTCCTCCGGATAAAAACCGATTTCTCCCTGGAATCTGGTAAGAGCAATCAGGCCGCCGTCGATTTCAGGAATGGAAGCCAGCATAGCCGCATTATCCTTTTTCAGACCGCCTCCGTAAACAATATCCATACCGCCTGTCTTTTCTTTCACAAACTTAGCAATTTTAGTGATATAATCCTTGTCCGCCGGAGTTTTTCCCGGTCCGATAGACCATACCGGTTCATAGGCAATAGTCACTGCATTTTTGTCTACATCTTTTAAACCTGTTTCTAACTGGGCTCCCAGTACCTCCTGCCACTGTTCCTGCTCTTCGCTTTTCTCTCCAATACAGTAGAGAACCTTCATCCCTCTGGCAAGGGCTGCCTTAACTTCCCGGTTCAGGATTTCATTGGTAACCCCGGGATTTGGGCATCCCCCCATTTCCAGAATTCCGTTGATATGATTTCTCTCTTCACAGTGGCCGATTAAAACCTGGCTGCAGCCAGCGGCCATCATAGCAGCTGCAGGACGGTCTGTAGTAAAGGCACCGAAATTTCCTCCCGGCTGAACATCATTCATAAAAACACCCTGGCAGCCAATCTGCACCAGGCTGTCTTTTCCTCTTGCCTCTGCTGCACTGAAAATGTGAAGCTCCGGGAAAAACATGGCAAATTCCACTTCCTGTTCTTCGTATTTCTTTAATTCTTCTTGTGTCGCCTTTACAATAAAGCTTCCCCAGTCCTTCATATCTGCAATTCGGTTGACTCCGCCGTATTCTGCCGGAACATCAAATCTTTTTAAATTTAAATAAATATGTTTCATTCCCTATCCCCTTTTCTCTCATACGTAGTGATTCTGCGTCTGCAGTCATATCTGTTTCCCTGGCTGCGTAGTATTAAAGGAAACCATATGAGGAAGAGATTCCCCGATAAGAGGTCTGCACCATTCTACAAATTCCTGTGTCACCCCGTTAGCCTCCTGATTGATAAATTCTGCCGGCATCTTCCGCTCATGAAGCATTACTTCGTCAATATCCACCAAAAAAGTTTCCATTTTATAAGGCTCCTCAGAAACTCTCCGGAAAGCCACCATTTTTCCGGATTCACCTGCCAATGCAGCCCGGCAGGCTTCCTCTCCTGCCTGTAAGGCTTCCTGACAGTCTACGCTGCTCTGAAGGCTGATAGAAGCTCTTCCCAGAAGTCCCGGTTTCTCCCCTCTGGCCTTGTATCCCAGTTTCTGGATGACAAGATTTGCCAGATGAGAGCTGACATCGCCGAAATATGTGGCCCGGTCTGTCTTAAATACAGGTTTTACAATAGGCTTGCCCTCTGCGTCAGTAAGTCCTTCACTGGCTACCACCACAATTCCGCTTTTTTTCTTCAGCAGCTTGTCCACATCCTGTATAAATTTCTCTTCATCAAAGGGACGTTCCGGCAGATAAATCAAGTCCGGTCCGTATCCCTGCTCTGCGGCCAGCGCACTGGCTGCAGTAATCCAGCCGGCATTTCTGCCTGACGCTTCCATAACCACCACATGAATAGGCAGGGATTTCACATCCGCACATAATTCCTGGGTGCAGGCTGCAATATACCGGGCAGCGCTCCCGAATCCCGGACTGTGGTCTGTCACGGCAATATCATTATCTGTGGTTTTTGGAATTCCCATAACCTTCACATCCAGATTCCGGCGAACGCAGGTTTTATGTAGCTTTCCGCAGGTGTCCATGGTTCCGTTTCCCCCGTTAAACAACACATACCTTATGTCCCTGGCTTCCAGAATATCTGCCATTTTTTCGTAATCTTCCTGTTCAATGGGATCACGGGAGGTACCTATGGCAGTTCCCGGAGTCTGCAAAAGCAGCTTCAGCTTCTCTTCCGGCACATCCTCCAGCTCTATAAATCTCTCTGCCAAAACTCCACCGGTTCCATTATCCGCACCATAAATATGCTGAATTTTTCCTGACCTTTTAGCCTCCTTTACGGCACCGTACAGAGAGGCGTTCATTACTGCCGTAGGCCCTCCTCCGTGTATAATCAATAAATTTTCTGCCATTGTCTTGCTCCTTCCTTGTACAAAAACAGGGCTGCCGCACTAAACCTACAAACGTCTCTGAAATTTGTTTAATGCAACAGCCCCGTCAAAACCCTCAACATCCGGCTTTTCTGCAGTCATGTTTCACAGGTTTGTTCTTCTGTTTATTCTATTTTCCTGCTTCTGTCATAATATCAAAGAGTACATAATCTTCTACCGGAACTTCCTCTGTAATCTTCTCTGCTTCCAAGAAGTTCTTCTGCTGAATCTCATAGTAACCTTTGATAGTACCGTCCTCTACTTCTTTCAGAAGCTCTTCGGAGGTAATCCATGCTCCGTCTGTGGTCTGTCCTAAAGCTGCTTCTACGTCTGTCTTGGTCACGTTTGCTACATAGCCTGCAACCTCTTCATAGTTGGCTTCATCGGCGCCGAAATCCATGGCCTTATATAAAGCCTTTGTAAACCGCACCAGTAAATCCTTGTTCTGCTCAGCATAATCCGGCATGCATACCCAGCTTGCAGGGTCAGCGGCAATATCAGAAAAATCTGCGTTGCTCACGAAAATCTGTACATCGTCTCCCATCTCGTCCTGGATAACCTTAGTATTGGGAGACCATGGAGCGCAGGCGTCAATAGAACCTGAAATCATAGCGCTGGGCATATTGGTAACTTCCATGTTGTAAGGCTCAATATCATCCATGGTAAGTCCCACAGAGTTCAGGGCTCTCAAAAGAATAGTCTCAGAGGAAGTTCCGGAAGCATAGGCAACCTTCTTGCCCTTTAAATCTTCCAGAGAATTCACGCCGTGGGATTTCAATCCCATAACACAGTCCGCATCTCCCAACTGCTGGAAACAGAAAATATCAACATTTCCCTGAATAGCCAGTGTATGAGCTCCCGGTCCTATGTAAGCCACATCCATGGAACCGGATTCCATAGCTGCAATTTCTGTAGGACCATCGTCAAACTTAGTCATTTTTACTTCAATACCTTCTTCTTCAAAGTATCCCTTTTCATCTGCTGTGGCCACTACCCAAAGAGAAGCATAGTTTGGCATATAAGCTACATTTACGGTATCCAGTTCTCCCGAACCTTCGTCTGACGCTTCAGCGCTGTCTGTGGACCCACTGCTCTGGTTATCTTTACCAGAATCGCTTCCGCCTGAACAGCCTGCCAGTAAGGTCATGGCTGTTACAGCGGCTAAAAATGCTGCCATAATTTTTTTCTTCATTGTAAAATCCTCCTTTAATTTTTTCTTTTGCATTATTTACATCATTTTCTAACCTGGAGATATTCCTGATATACCTGGCCCCAAATATGATTTTTCAGCTCAACAAAGCGCTGGCTCATTTTTGTTTCCTGGTCTCTGGGATAAGGAATATCAATATCCACTACTTCCTTGATTCTGGCCGGTCTGGCACTCATAATTACTACCTTGGTAGCCAGCACAATGGCCTCTTCAATATCATGAGTAACGAAGAAGCAGGTTTTGTTCTCCTCCTGCCAGGCCTTCAACAGTTCTGACTGCAGCTGGGTTCTTGTCTGGGCATCCAAAGCTCCGAAAGGCTCGTCCATAAGCAGCACCTGAGGATTCATTGCGTAAGCTCTGGCAATAGCCACCCTCTGCTTCATACCTCCGGACAGCTCCTTTGGATATGAATCTGCGAACTTCTCCAAATCTACCATGCGGAGATACTTCATAGCCACCTCATCACATTCTTCTTTGGACATTCCTTTTAACTTCAAACCAAATTCTACATTTTTCTTAACGGTCAGCCATGGGAACAAGGCATACTGCTGGAATACCACGCCTCTGTCGGTTCCTGTGCCCTTAATAGGCTTCCCGTCCACCAGAATCTGACCGCTGGTAGGCTCCAGAAGTCCGGCGATAATATTCAGCAGAGTGGATTTACCACAACCAGACGGACCAATCACACAGATAAATTCATTTTCACGGATGTCAAAGTCCACACCGCTCAAAGCCACCACATCGCCTTTTCTGGTATGGTATTTTTTCTGAACACCCTGGATACTAACCTTTATATTTCCCTCTTTTCCTGCCATCCCGTTAACTTCCTTTCAATCAATTTAAGAACTTTTTCCGCTACCATACCGATTACACCGATAATAATTATGTATAAAAGCATTGGTGTGGTCTCATAGGAGTTTGCCAGTGATTTAATTCTCATTCCCAAGCCGGCCACAGCTCCCGTGGATTCTGCTGCAATCAAAGTGGTCAGTGCTGTGGAGATACCCAGGCGAACTGCCGTAATAATAAATGGTGTGGTAGCCGGAAAAATAACTTTGATGAACAGATTCACATCATTGGCTCCCAAAACCCTTGCTGCCTTAATCAGAGTTTCATCTACATTGATAACGCCCTGGAAAATTGTCACGGTCATAATCAGGAACGTTGCCAAACAGATTACGATAATCTGAGGTGCCCGGCCAACACCTACGCCGATAACTACCAGCGGCACATAAGCCAGTGGCGGGATATTTCTGATAAACTGAATCCATGGCTCCAGGATAAATCTTACCGGACGATACCATGCCATTAAAAAGGCTACCGGAACAGATATCACGAAGGCCAGTACAAATCCCCAAAATACGGAAATCAAACTGCTTGCTATATCCTGCAGCAAAACTTCCCTTTCAATCATAAGTCCAATAGACTCCAGAACCTTGACGGCGTTTGGAAAGCATCTGGCTGTCTGGGGTGTGACAGACAGCAATGTCCAAACCAAAATTGCCACCACAAATGATATTAAAAGCCAAACACCTTTGGGTATTTTGCCTATAATATCAGCACCGCTTTTGTTTTTCTTCCCCATTTTTAACCTCCTGTTTTTTCTTGGTTTGTTTCAGCACTTTGCACTAAAACTTTTATGTTCCTTTTCTTTGTATAGTCATTATCTCTTATATTTTACCTTTTTTCAACCTGATATTGAGCAAACGTTTGTGTTTATTTGTATATTTTTTCACAAGCTTTTGCGTTGTATTTATGCAATTATTGCATTACCATATACTTTAGAAACAATTCCACTTTTTTTACAATTTGCACAGCATACAGGTACTTCTCACATCTGAAACAGTACCGGAAATATTTGTTTCTGACAGCTTATGGGCCCCGGGAGAATAGAAAAAGAGACAGAGTCTGCGGTCCGGGAGTTTTTTGGTCCGCATTCTCTGTCTCTCCCTTTCATTACTTCAGGCTTGCATTATAATTTTACTTATACTTGGCTTATCCCAGTTTTTTATACCGCCGGGCCATTTCTTCAAGAGATACCTGCTCTACCAAAGGCGCTTTGCCGTAAGAACCGAATTCCACAATGAGGGTTCCGATAGCTTCTTTCACGCCTTTCTCAATGACAGCTACCAGCTCTGCTCTGTCTGTGTCCGGAATCTCTCCGTACATTACCGTATCCATAATAGGCGGCAGGAAGGCTCTTGGGTCAAACTGGTCCTTCTTTTCCTCCAGAAGCCGGTACACGCCTCCAATGGAAGGGCTGTTTCTCTTTTCCGGATGGAAATGGAAGTATTCCTTCATATTTCTGGTAACCGCCAGGCGGATATCTGTATCTACATTGATTTTTCCGATGCCGCAGGGAATGGCAGCCTTCAGCTCTTCTATAGAAATACCGTGGGCATTCTGAATATTTCCTCCCAGTGCATTGATTTCGTCAACAATATATCTGGGAACCGTGGAGGAGCCATGAGATACCAGCACGCCGAAAATCTGCTCATGCATCATACATTCTTTGATGGCAATAGCAATTTCTTTTCTCAGCTTTACATCCTTGCCTTTTGAGGCTCCATGCATGGTTCCGTAAGAAATGGCCAGAGCATCGCAGCCTGTTTTCTTAAAAAACTCTACGGCTTTAAGTGGATTAGTGTAGGTGGATGTAGCTGAAAATACATGGTCCTCTACTCCTGCGAGAACTCCCAGCTCTCCCTCCACGGAAACGCCTCTCTCATGGGCATATTTTACAACTTCCCTGGTCAGTTCCACATTTTCCTCAAAAGGCAGAGAGGAACCGTCAATCATAACAGAGGTATAACCGCCCTCTATAGCTGCCTTACAGGAATCAAAGTTCTTTCCATGGTCTAAGTGGAGAACCACAGGAATAGGGGAGTTTTCTGCAAATTTTTTCACAGCTGCCGCAATATTTCTGGCTCCTGCCTTCTTATCCTCCAAGGTTGCATTCTGGAAATCCGTACGGCCTCCCATAAAGCCGTTGGCCAAATCTGCTCCCTGCAGGATTGCTGCGGAACGGAACATTTCATGTACCTCAATGGCAGCCTTGGCCTGTGCCACTGCATTTACATTGAAAGCCCCCTGGGCAAAATGATATTTATCAACAGTTTCCAATAATGGTCTTAATGGTATTAACGGCATATTCCTTCTCCTTATCTCTGAATCTTATTTCCTTTTACAAAAGTATCTTTTATATTATATTCCTGGTCTAAAATCACAATATCTCCGTCCTTGCCGGGCTCCAGGCTTCCGATTCTGTCCTCTTCCCCTATAATTCTGGCAGGATTCATGGTCAGAAGAGGCAGTACGTCTTCCAGCTCTTTTCCCGTAAATTGAATCAGGTTCTTCAAAGCCAGCCCTGTAGTCAGGGTGCTTCCTGCCCGCACACCTGTAGACTTCAGTTTGGCGTCTCCGTCTTCCACCACCACATCGTTGACGCCCAGTTTATAATCCCCGTCGGGAAGTCCTGCAGCCATAATGGAATCCGTAACTGCCGCTACCCTGTCCCAGCCCTTGACCTTCAACAGCATTCTCACGGTTCCGGGATGTAAATGTCTTCCGTCGCAAATAGCCTCACAGTAAACATCAGATTCCAAAACAGCTCCCATAATAGACGGCCTGTGCTGGTGGAACAAGCCCATTGCGTTAAAGGTATGGGTGCAGGCCCCTGCCCCCTGCCGGATACACTCCCAGGCCGTGTCATAGTCTGCTCCTGAATGCCCGATAGCCACTGCAATACCCATTTTCTTTATACTGGGTATTGCTTCGGGAATCCCCTTCACCTCCGGAGACACGGTGATATATCTTATATTTCCCTGGGCTTCCTTCTGGTACCGGCCAAGCAGCTCCATATCTGCTTCCTTTAACAATTCCTCCGGCATGGCTCCCTTGTATTCGCTGGAAAGGAAGGGGCCTTCCAGATGAATCCCCAGCAAATTGGCACAGTCTTTGCCCTCCTTCTGGTGAGCAACAGCCTCCCGGATACACGCTGAGGTTTGTTCTTCTGTGTCTGTTAAAATGGAGCAGAGCCATGAAGTGGTTCCCTGCAGCGCAAAAAAATGTCCGATTTTCTGAAAATCCTCTTTTTTTGCTGCGTTTACATCAACGCCGCAGCCCCCATGAGTATGCAGGTCTATAAAACCAGGAACCACATAGCTTCCTGACGCATCATAAACCTCTCCCTCTCTGTCTCCTTCAAAAGGATGATAGATACCCGTAATCTTTCCGTCTTCTATGCACAGGTCTTTTCGCTCCATGCGCCGTTTCTCATACCGGTAAACATATCCTCCTGTAATCCACGTTTTCACTTTTATCCCTCCAGTGCAGCCACAAACTCTGTGATTTTCAGATTTATGTCAGGATGCTCCGTCAGCAATGATACCGGAAAGTCTGAGGAAGGCTTTCCGTAAGCAGCCCTTCTCACTACAGCTCTGTGCCAGTTTCTGAAACAGCCCAGACGTATTTTTCTGGCATGAGCAATTTCATAAATGCCGATGGTAACACAGTACCTGGGCATATCCTCCAGGGCTCCGTTAAAATCTCCGATTGCATTAGCCGTTCTGGTTTCTTTGGTGATTTCCAGCACCCTTGTCTTCTGGCTTAAAAATTCTTCCTCTGTCAGGCTCGGGTCTGCCTCATTGAAAGCCACATGGCCGTTGATGCCGATACCGCCGAAGCAAATGTCCACGCCTCCCAGCTCTTCAATCAGCTTTGGAATGTAATCCGGATTCTCCGGATCCGGAAATACTCTCTGCTCAGCCGGCATCAGAAGCTCCTCTTTGATTTTTCCGTAAACGTTCCGGTTCATAAAGCCTCTGAAGCTCAGGGGATGATTCTCGTCCACCCACTTTTTGTCATCATCCAGATATTCGTCCATGTTGATAAACCAAACATTTTTCAGAGAAATGTTTTCTTTGTTTACCATATCTACGAAAAACGGATACTGGCCCACCGGGCCTACCGGACAAATAAAGACCGTCCTTTTGCCCTGAAGATTGTTCTTTTTAATTTCCTCCGCCATTTCTTCAGCCATGGACTGAAATACGGCAGCATTGTCTTCCATTACTATAACCGGCAGCTTTGGCCCGTTATCCAGAAGCTCCTGTTTGCTGTAACCATAATACTCATGTCTCATTTGTTCTTCCATCCTTTCCCTTTTCTTTCCCTGTCTGCGCATTTGGTTTCCCAACTTTTCAAGTTACCCAAATTATACGATAGCCACTTGCCGTTTTCAACAAATCCTCCCGGATTCTCCCCACTTTTTGTGTCTTTTTTATGCAAACGTTGTCTTAACTTTACTTGCTCCATTTCGTCATTTCAGTTATAATATATTTACCTATTAACCATTGTATTGTGAGGTTTGAATATGACTTTAAAAGAAATTGCCAAAGAAGCAAACGTATCTATTTCCACGGTATCCCGGGTCATTAACCAAAAAAACACAAAAGCTGCCAGCCCTCAGGTGCAGGAACGCATATGGGAAATCGTACGGAAAAGCGGATACACCCCAAACAGTACCGCAAGAGCCCTGAAAATGGGCCCCTCTGTTCCCGTAGCAGAGACAGCCGCAAAAACCATTGCCTGTATCTATGCCAGAGGAGATGTGGCCGTATCCGATTTGTTTTTCTCTCACATAGCAAAGGCTATTGAGCAGGAAGCATTTAAACGCAACTTTTTTATGAAACATTCTTTCACCGCCCTGGATATTGCCAATCCTGAAATAGCGGCAAAAATCGCCAACATCCAGGTGGACGGCGTCGTTATTCTGGGCCGCTATGACAAACAAATGCTCCGTTTTTTTACAGAGCATTACAAACACATCATCTATGCAGGGCTGAACCCCATGGGAAACAAATACGACCAGGTTGTCTGTGAGGGCCATGATATTACTTTCAGCGCCATTTCCTATCTCCACGAACTGGGGCATACAAAAATCGGTTATATCGGAGAACAAAGTAACGAAGTACGGTATACGGCCTTTAAAGACGCCCTGGAAAAGCTGGGTCTGCCCTTTTTGCAGAAAAATACAGCCAATGTAAAGCTTTCTCACGAAGGAGGATATCAGGGAGCCTACCATCTTATGGAGGCCAAATCCGATATTACCGCTATTTTCTGTGCCAACGACAATACGGCTATCGGAGCCATCAAGGCTTTGCGGGAAAAGGGATTCCGGATTCCGGAAGACATCTCCATCATCGGCGTAGATGACATTGAAACCGCCCAATATCTGTCCCCCATGCTCACTACCGTACATATTCCTACGGAAGACATGGGCCGCATGGCCGCCAAAGTTTTAATCGACCGTATTGAAGGAGGTCATAAGCTTCCTATGAAATTAGTGCTTCCCTACTATATCGCCAAACGGGACACTTGCGCCAGGCCCTCCAAAAACAGGAAAAGCTTCTCTTCGTCTATCTGACCTGGCGCAGCAAAATACCCCTGTCCGGTAAGCTTACACTGCTTCCCGGACAGGGGTATCTCTTATGCACTATGATTTATACTTTTTTCTTTCACTATTTTCTCTCATAAGTTAAAAATTCATATTCAATATCAAAATATGTCTGCTCCTCGCTGCGGCCGGTTATTTCC
>CABSEJ010000009.1 GCA_902476765.1 uncultured Blautia sp. | reverse complement strand
TCCTGGCCAGAGAAGAAGAACTGTGTCAGGAGATGATTTATCAGAGCTGTGTTATTAAAAAAACTGTGGTAGAAAACGACCCCACGGAGAAGGGGGAGAGAGCTGTGTTGAATATGGGACATACCGTAGGCCATGCCGTAGAAAAATTAAAAGATTTTTCCATGGCTCATGGCCAGTGCGTATCTGTGGGCTGTATGGCCTCTGCCTATCTGTCCCGGAAACGTGGCTGTATTTCCAATGAAGAATACGAGGAAATCAAGACTCAGCTTTCGTCCTTTGGTCTTCCGGTAAAAGTAGAGGGGCTAGAGGGAAAAGAAATCTTAAAAGCCACCAAATCCGATAAAAAAATGGAAGCAGGGCATATTAAGTTTGTCCTGCTGGAATGTCCCGGCCATGCTGTAGTGGACACTTCTGTGACGGATGAAGAGCTGCTGGAAGCTATCGACAGTATCCTTCTGGAAGGTTCATCCGGACTGGAGCAGCATATAGAAAAGAATGGGAACCAATGTGAAAACAGAGAATTCCAGAAGCAGGAGGCTTAATACATGGAAGGAAGTAAAAAAAGATATTGGATTTTTTTCCAATTTATCATAAGCACCATGGTTTTAGTGGGCCTGGACCAGTGGACCAAACAACTGGCTGTAGAGCATCTGAAAGGACAGGCGGATATAGAATTGATTCCCGGTGTTCTGTGCTTTCACTACCTGGAAAACACAGGAGCAGCTTTTGGCGCATTTCAAAATCAGCGGACCTTTCTTCTGATTCTCACCAGCCTGATAATTTTGGCCGTGTGTTATGTCCTGTGGAAACTTCCCCAGGAGAAAAAATATGTGTGTTTAAAGCTTCTTTGTTTTATGGTTACAGCAGGAGGAATCGGGAATCTGATAGACAGAATCCGGCTGAACTATGTGGTGGATTTTATCTATTTTTCCCTCATTGATTTTCCGGTCTTTAATGTAGCGGACATTTATGTGACAGTGAGTATGGTATTGTTGTGTCTTCTGGTTTTGTTTTATTATAAAGAAGAGGATTTCGGGTTTTTAAGATGGAAGAAAAGAGCATAAAAAAACTTTGTCTGCAGGCGGAGGCTGCTTATGAAGGCCTGCGGATTGATAAATATTTGGCGGAAGTGATGACAGATTACTCCCGCTCTTTTTTACAAAAGCAGTTAAAAGATAAAAATGTAACGGTAAACGGATGTCCGGTAAAGGCCAGCTATAAGGTGTCCGAGGATGATGAGATTGCGGTGGCTATTCCGGCCAGTCAGGAACCGGATATTCTCCCTCAGGATATCCCCCTTGATATTTTGTATGAGGATGAACAGCTATTGGTGGTCAATAAACCTAAGGGAATGGTGGTGCATCCCAGCGCTGGTCATTATTCGGATACCCTGGTAAATGCCTTGATGTTTCATTGCAGGGGACAGCTTTCCGGTATTAACGGAGTGCTGCGCCCCGGCATTGTCCATCGGATAGACATGGATACCACCGGTGCACTGGTGGTATGCAAAACAGATTTGGCCCACCAAAGCCTGGCTGCCCAGTTGAAGGAACACAGCATTACCAGACGGTATCGGGCCATTGTCCATGGAAACCTGAAAGATTCCCAGGGAACTGTGGAGGGTCCTATCGGGCGCCATCCTGTGGAACGGAAAAAAATGGCTGTAAATGTGGCAAAGGGCAAAGAGGCTATAACCCATTACCGTGTCCTGGAGCAGTTAAAAGGTTATACCTATGTGGAATGTCAGCTGGAAACCGGACGTACCCACCAAATCCGGGTTCACATGAGCAGTATCGGCCATCCTCTGTTGGGAGACCTGGTATACGGACCCAAAAAATGCCCATTCCCTTCTCTGAAAGGACAGACACTCCATGCCATGGTCCTGGGATTTCTCCACCCGGTTACCGGAGAATATATGGAATTTCAGGCTCCATTACCGGAATATTTTGAGACGTTATTAAAAAAATTAGCAAAGAATTAGCGTCTCTTTTCCGTTGAGGCAAGCTTGCCGCAGATTTTTGGTGCTCCAGCCCCATGGCGGAATCGTTACAAAAAACGGGATAATATTTTCTGATTGTATATACATTTCATAAAAAATAGATTATAATAGAAATAGAATTTTTTGGAGAGGAGCGTGAATGGTTATGGCAGCAAATACAGTAATTACCATTGGTAGACAGTTCGGAAGCGGAGGACGTGAGGTAGGACTTCGCCTGGCAGAAGAACTGGGAATCAAATGCTACGATAAAGAGCTTCTGGACAGGGCAGCTAAGGACAGCGGTATTTGCCAGGAGTTATTCGAACATCATGATGAAAAGCCGACCAACAGTTTCTTATACTCCCTGGTTATGGATACCTATTCTTTCGGCTATTCTTCCGCAGCTTTTGCGGATATGCCTATTAACCACAAGGTTTTCCTGGCACAGTTTGACGCTATCAAAAAAATTGCTTCCGAAGAATCCTGTGTGATGGTAGGAAGATGTGCCGACTATGCCTTGGCTGAAAATCCTGACGCTATCAGCGTGTTTATCCATGCAGATTTGGATAAGAGGATTGCCCGTATTACAAGGAAGTATGAACTTACCAGCGCAGCGGCCAAAGACAGAATACAGAAAACCGACAAGCAGCGAGCCAGCTATTATAACTATTATACCAGTAAGAAATGGGGAGATGCCACCAGCTATCATTTGTCTCTGGACAGCGGTGTCTTAGGTATTGAGGGATGTGTGGACATGATTAAGCATGCCATAGAGATTAAGGATAAAAGAAGGGCCCAGAAGGCATAGTGAAAGGACAGAACATTTAACCGGGACTTTCAAGGCAGGATGAAGACAGCAAGGATATAGAAAGAGAACAGCATACGGAAGCGCCGGCAAAGAGGTTTGGCGGTACTTCCGTATTTTCCTGTTATATGGATAATCGATTCTGGAATCGGCTTCTCTTGTTCTAGATTTTATTTTTCAGAAGAGGGTGCCAGCCGTTTATATTGCTGTTTAAGATGGCGGTAAACATCCTTTCTTTTGTACCGGGATTTTCTTTGGAAATATCCCGTAGAAGGTCCTTGGCATATTGACGCTTTGTGTAGCCGTCTACCGGACAGGGACTTTTTTCAATCTGGATATTATACTTGTTTTTAAAGCCAATCACATCCGCCTCGTCTACAAAAAGCATAGGACGGATTACAGTTAAATCCATACGATCCAGATAAGTTTTTGGGGAAAAAGTATGAAATCTTCCCTCATAAATCAGTGAGAGCAGCATGGTTTCCACTACATCATCCTTGTGATGGGCGTAAGCCACCTTATTACAGCCAAGTTCTTTGGCTGTAGTATTTAAAGCGCCTTTTCTCATTTTGGCACACAGAGAGCAGGGATTAGTTTCCTTTCGCTCCTGAAAAATAATAGGAGCAATGTCTGTCTTTACCAGAGTGAATGGGATGTTCAGGCTGTCACACAGCTCCTTTATTTTATCAGCCTGAAAGCCGGGATGGCCTAAGTCTACAGTGATAGCCTCCAGGGTAAAAGGGTTGGGGTAGAAGCGCATAAGTCCGTGAAGGGCATAAAGCATAGTAAGGCTGTCCTTTCCTCCGGATACGCCGATGGCAATTTTGTCCCCGGCATCAATCAATTGAAATTCATCTACGGCCTTTCTGGTAAGACTGAGTAATTTTTGTAATTTCATAAGTATGGGAAATCCTTTCAAAAACTAGTGTGCTGGCACGTTCATTTTCAACATAATGACGTAAAATGAATTTTCATTCTGTAAGGCGGAGGAATGAGACGTAGCGGTGGCTACGTTGATTGACGACAACGCAGCAGATGGAAATTCAGGCAAGTCATTTGTTGAAATGTGAATGTGTCAGTACATAAGACTGTTTTTACAGCCTTATGAATCATAACACAGATAAAGAAAAAAGAAAAGCGGGAAAAGGAGGCGTGACATGAAGTTTCGCTGGAACAAAAAATATTTATATTGGGGAATGACGGCTTTTGCGGTAATATGTGCCAGCATGTTGTTTTACTTTGTAATTTTCCGTATGGACGTATTATTTACAGGGCTGAGAAAGCTGACAGACATTATGATGCCCATTATCTGCGGTTTCATCATTGCCTATCTGCTGATTCCCATTGTGAATTTCCAGGAAAGGCGGATATTCTATCCCCTTATGGAGAAAAAAAAGCTGGGATTTGACAAACGGAAGCGGAAGATTATACGGTTCCTCAGTATCTTTCTGGCGCTTATTTTTGCTTTGCTTATCATATATTCTTTGCTGGCTATGATAATGCCCAGTATTATTGAAAGTGTTATCAGTATCATCAACGACTGGCCCCGCTATTTCCGGAATATGACAAATTGGCTGGAATCTGTGTTTAAGGATAATCCGGACTGGAGCGCTACTGTACTGGAATATTTTGAAAGATATTCCCCGAAACTGGAGGATTTTCTGCAGGTACAGGTCTTGCCTCAGCTTAGGGAGTTACTTCAGCATTTAACTACCGGAGTTTTCGGAACGCTGGTTTTTATCAAGAATGTTTTAATCGGTATGATTATTTCTGTTTATCTTATGCTGGATAAGGAGAAATTTGCAACCCAGTGTAAAATGAGTGTATATGCTCTTTTTGATACAGAGAGAGCCAATCATATTGTCTATGCCTTCCGCTTTATTCATAAAACCTTTGGAGGATTTATCAGCGGTAAAATTGTAGATTCTGTGATTATCGGAATTCTCTGCTATATCATTACCGCTATTATCGGTACGCCTTATGGACTGCTGGTAAGTGTGATAGTGGGTGTGACCAATGTAATCCCATTTTTTGGCCCTTATTTGGGCGCCATACCCAGCGCCTTTATTATTCTTATGGTAAATCCGCTGCAATGCCTGTATTTCCTGATTTTCATTTTGCTGCTGCAGCAGTTTGACGGTAATATCCTGGGGCCCAAGATTCTGGGGGATTCCACAGGTCTTTCCAGTTTTATGGTTATTGTGGCTATTTTACTGTTCGGCGGTCTCTGGGGTGTGCCTGGTATGATTGTAGGAGTCCCTCTGTGGGCTGTTATTGTAGCCGGCTTTAAATATTTCCGAAAGCATGCTCTGGAAAAAAGGGACCTGCCCTTCGGGGAGGATGCCTATGAGCAAATGGACTATATGGAGCCTGAGGAAAAGGTACCGGTAAAAAAACCGGCAAAAGGCAGAGGAGTATTGGATACTATGTCAGAAAAAGAGAGTAGAAGCGAGGAAGAGAAATGAAGCTAGTGATACAAAAGGTCAGCAGCGCCTCTGTGGAGGTAGAAGGAAAATGCGTAGGAAAAATAGAGAAAGGGTTCCTGGTCTTTGTAGGAATCGGAAAAGAAGACAATCGGGAGGTTGCTGACCAGTATATTAAAAAAATGGTAAATCTCAGGATTTTCCAGGATTCCCAGGGAAAGACAAACCTTTCTCTGGCAGACGTAGGCGGTCAGGTTCTGATGGTATCCCAATTTACTCTGTATGCCAACTGTAAAAAAGGAAACCGTCCCAGCTTTTTCGATGCCGGGGACCCGGAGGAAGCTCAGAAGCTTTATGAATACATGGTAGAGAAAACCAAAGAAAGCGTTCCTGTAGTAGAAAAAGGAATTTTCGGAGCCATGATGAAGGTATCCCTGGTGAACGAGGGACCGTTTACTGTAATTCTGGATGAGAATTTGTTTAAAAAATAGGGAATTATCCTTGTTACACTTAAGAATAGTTATAATAATGACAAATGACAAGAAAGAGCCTACGGCTTTGGGGAGGATTTCCGGCAACCGTAGGCTCTTTCTTTATCCTCTATGGCTTATCCTCTTACTTATTAGCAAGAGAAGATGAGAATGTATCTTTTAGCAAGGTTTTAGTTTAGCGGACAAATACGGATTTATCCGAAAAAGTATGGCTTTTTTCCGCTGCATATGGTAAACTACTCTCAAAACAAGGATTTTTGGAGGTTTTTTATGGCTAAACAAATAACTTATCGTGAACAAGAAAAAATTGAAAATACAGTAAAATTACGGGAATTTCTTATGGAGCTGCCGCCTTATGTGAAGGATTATTTCCGGGCCAAGGAACCCACCACCTCAGACAAAACCCGTTTGTCTTATGCATATGATTTACGTGTGTTTTTCCGGTTTTTACAGGAAACAAATCCTGTTGTTAAGGACAAACCCATGGCTGATATTTCTGTCCAGGATTTAGCGCTTTTACAGCCAGTGGATTTCGAGGAATTTCAGGAATATTTAAAAGCTTATCAGTCTCCAGATAAAAAACTGGAAACCAATTCCCGTACAGGTATTGCCAGAAAAATGTCCTGTCTTCGCAGTTTCTATGATTATCTTTGTAAACGCCAATTATTGGCCTCTAATCCGGTGCGCCTTGTGGATATGCCGAAAATTAAAGAAAAAGCCATTATCCAGCTGGACCCTGACGAGGTAGCCAATCTTTTGGATTATATAGAGAACTATGGCAGCCAGCTTTCCGGTGTTCAATTGTATCATTATAACAAACAAAAATACCGGGATTTAGCCATTATTACTCTTCTGCTGGGAACAGGTGTTCGTGTTTCGGAGTTAGTGGGATTAAACATAGGAGACGTGGATTTTAAAAATAATGGAATCCGGATACTGCGCAAAGGTGGAAATGAAATGATTGTTTACTTTGGGCAAGAGGTAGAGAAAGCCCTGACAGATTATCTGGAGCTTTCCCGCAATGGGATTACCCCTGTGGCCGGCCATGAAGAGGCACTGTTCCTCTCCGGCCAGCGGAAGCGAATCAGCGTAGATGCTGTAGAAAAGATGGTGAAAAAATATGCTTCCGCTGTGTCTGTAAAAACCATTACACCTCATAAACTCCGCAGTACCTATGGTACAGCTTTATACCGGGAAACCGGAGATATTTACCTGGTGGCCGACGTGTTGGGACATGCAGATGTCAATACCACCAAAAAACATTACGCAAAGCTCAGTGACGCCAGACGTCGTTCTGCATCCAAAGCAGTGGTTTTGCGGGAAAAACGTGAGAATTAAAGTTTTCTGGTATAAACACATTTTTCTTTTCCAAGCACTCTTCTCCTTTTTCAACGATTAGTTTTACACGGACAATTCTTTATTTTTGATTATACTAGAAAATCCTCAAAGTGTCGAACAAAGCTGCACGGAAAAATACAAGATATGAAAATCATCTTCCGCCATAGAAGCTACTACTTCTCTCAGGCTGGGAACTGTTCCGCCGGGAAAAATATATTTTTTAATCCACGGGTCTCCGGCATGTTCTTTTAATGCACTGATAAAATGCAGGAGAAATATGCCGCCCGTATTTAAGACCTTGTCTACACAGTCTATAAAAAGCTGATAATTCGGACGTCCCACATGTTCTACCATGCCTACACTTACTACCCGGTCAAAGGCCAAGCCGCTTTTGGGTAAATCCCGGTAATCCATAATTTCTGCTCTTAAATAGTCCTGAAGTTTTTCTTGCTCAATACGCTTCTTAAATTCATTGCATTGTTCTGTACTTAATGTAATTCCAACGCCCTTAATTTTATATTTTTTTGCTGCTTCAATAAGTAGATAGCCCCAACCGCAGCCTATATCCAGAAGAGTAAGTCCTTCCTTCAAATTCAGCTTTTGGAGAATATAATCCACCTTGTTTACCTGCGCCTGATATAAGGTATCATCCGGGGTTTTAAAACTGGTGAAAAGAGCGGCTTTTGAGATTGTTTTTTTAAAGTCAACAATAAATTCTGGCTTTCCTCTGCCAATTTGATACTCTTTTCCCTCTAGCTTGACGGTAAAAGGATAATCTGTAAATTTGCTTAGAAATGAAATTAAAATATTTTCCACTTTATTTCCCTCCTGTTAAAATTACTATTTTTTCAGGTAGTTTATGAATACTATCTACTGATTATTGACCACCTGAAAACTGTTTATTCCATAGAGTTGTAATTTATATCATGATTTTGCCAAAAAACTTTTTCGCCAAAAGGTGCAAAAAAGGAAAGCTAATATATATTCCTTGAAAGAAAAAAGTCAAATTTTTCAGGCATATTGCTTTCTTTGATAGACAGTATCCTGTCCAGAGAGGGTAAATGAAAATGGGAAAAAATTATATACAAAGATGCCCGGTTAAAAATAGGCTTGTTTTGTGAAAAAAACGAATTGAAACAGTCGGTATAAAATGATATGTTTTTATTACAAAGTTTGCAAACCAATTCTTGATATATATCAACTTATTCTGTGTGATTTCATCGCTGCCAGAAAAAGTAAATTCTATAATTATATTCTGTAAAGGGGGAAATATTATTGCTGGAAGCAAGAGATTTAGAACAAATTACACATATCGTTTGCAGTGCAATAGAGCCAATCAAGCATGACGTAAGTGAAATCCGAAAGGATTTATCTGAAACTCAGAAAGACATAAAGGAAATCCGAAAGGACTTATCCGAAACCCAGAAAGAGGTAAAGGAAATCCGACAAGACTTATCGCAAACCCAGAATAACGCAGGGGAAATGCAGAATAACATGAAGGAAATGCGGCAAGGCATGGATGATATCCGGCAAGATATGAAGGAAATGCAGCATAACATGAATCAAATGCAGCAGGATATAACCCAGATGCAAGAAGGCATGAGTGAAATGAGGGAAAATATCTGTGATTTGCAAATCAATGTTCGAAAAGTACAAATGACGGTGGAGAATGAAACAAACCGAAATATCAAAATCATAGCGGAGGCTCATCTGAATCTGAGCCAAAAACTGGATAAGGCTTTAGAAGTGGAACAGGAACGAGAAATGCTCATGCTGCGTGTAAATCGCTTGGAAAATAAAATAGAGACAGACAAACTGATGAAAGCACTGGGTAAGGTTTAAAGGAAAATGGCTGTCGTTTCCTGCGGCAGCCACTTTCCTTTAGAAACTATTTTTCACTTTCTTTCACTTTCCTTATCTTCTTCCTCTTCTGAGGGAATCCAGGCCCGGCCAAAATTCACTTCTTTAAAAAGGGCGGCAAGTCCTGTTATCTGCTTCAGACGGAGAATTTCATCTTTATCCATTCCCAGATGTTTTGAAATCCAGGCATCGGAGCGCCCAAGCTCATGGAGCTCCTTTACTATATTACTCATCAAATCTACATCATGGCTTCCCCTGGCCCGGTTGTGACGGATAGTACTGGCCATTCGCTGGTCCAGAGGTTTATTGATGACAGAAACAGGAAGCTTACCCTTCTCTCGCTCATAGATGTCCGGATGCTCCTTTATAACCCGATAGCGGTGAAAACCATCCACAATGATATAAGTGTCCTGAGCCTTTACATAATAGCATACAATGGGCATGGTGTAGCCGTCTGCCTTGATGCTTTCGTATAGAAGTCTCATTTCCGGCGGCGCCACGGCGTTTGGATTATATGTATTGGGCTTTATTTTTTCTACAGGTACTGCAATTACGTTATAAACGGGACTTTTAAACTCCATACTCCATCTCCTCAATACTTTTGTATTTTTCCCGGATTACGTCAATCCGCTTCTGCTGCTGCCTGGTAAGGCCGAACCCCATGAAACGGCAGGTATGGTCGTTTTTCAATATGCAGTAGCACATTCTTTTCCAGCTGGGAATGTCTTTGGTAGACTTAATGTCATCTGTGTTATCAGGAATTTTTCCCACAAACACAATACGGGACTTTTTACTTCTGGTATAATTGGATACTCCGTTGCGGCGTATCTGGTAACCATGCTCCTCCAGCTCTGTAATGGCCTCCTCATCAAGACCGCCTCCTGTCTCATGCCAGAACTGAATAGAAGTATTAAATTTTTTTACATAATTATTCCGCAGCCGTACCGGCAAAGTGTCCAGCAAAAACATAGTATAGGATTTCCAGGTATAACCTTCAGGAAGGGACACGTTCCGGTATCCCATTGCCTTGGTCCTGCCGTAAATAGAGGCAAAATTCGCTCCTCGCACTCTTCCAACCAGTTTAGTCCATATTTCCGGGTCAATGACCCTGTAAAGATTTAGGGAATCCTTAGAATAATCATTAAAAGGGGAGGCCACCCGCATTTGGGATGGCTTTAATCCGGCTTTATAATACAAATCATATAATTGATTGTACTCATAATGAAAGGTAGCATATGCATGCCAAATATCATTGACCGACCAGTCATAGAGAGGGGAGGCGCACCACACATCCTTAAACTGCTTGCTTATCCAGCACTCTCCCTGATAACAATATTTTTTATTGAGAAAACCGCTGTATCTCTGTAGAGACTCATCTGCCCGCATACCCAACAGGCATACGGTCTTTTTTGAGCCATGTATCACCCTGTACCATCGTCCGAACTGCTTGGCTAAATCCTCCTGGTGCATACGGTAACGGTAAGTATGAATGGGATTGTTTTGCAAATTTATCACATATTCCTTCTGAGGCATGGGGCGAACCCACAGCTCTTCTTTTTTGTCATCCCAAGGGTACCAGAACATTTCATAACTGCTTAATGCCGTCCTGGTAGCCATAGGAAGACAGACCCAGTAAGGCTCCACCTGGTCCTTGATTCGTTCAAAGGTGCGTTCGATATACTCCGTGGTGACAGTATATTGAGCTTCAAAATCCTGGTGAAATACTCCTATGGTTTTTTGAGGATAATATTTATTCCTATAGTCCAGCACCAGCTCCAAAAGCAAGCCGCTGTCTTTTCCTCCGGAAAAGGAAATATAAATATTGTCAAATTCCTCAAATAACAGCTTAAACCTATCCATAAGGGCATCATAAACATTCTGTTCCTGGTATTTCCGTATCATATGTATTCCCCCTATGTTAAATTTCCAAAATTTACCAATAGTCTCTGATGGATAATTTAACACATTACGGGGAGAAATTCAACAAAGTTCGGCATTTTCCACTCTTTTTCGGACTTCCTCCAAATCTTTTATTGTGTCTACAGATAAAGTATTGGCCTTTTTTACCGGTATGAGGAACAACGGCTTTCTGTAGTCAAGGAAACGCAGGGTGTCAATTCCCTCTGTTTTTTCTAAAAAACCGGGTTGGGAATTTTGATAAAAATCCAGCATTTCTTTGCTGTATCCGATAATCCCAACATGCTTATAATAGCAAACCTCCAAGGAGGCAGCAGGATAAGGAATAGGGGTTCTGGACATATATAGGGCCTGGCCTTGGCAGTCAAAAACCACTTTGATGTTAGAAGAATCTAAAGCCTCCGCCGGATGTAAAACCTCTGTGATAATATTTGTGCCGTATTCTTCCCGGGCCATCCGGCGGCATAAACCGGGATTGGGAATAGCGGCTTCAATGTTTTCCGGCAAGATTAAGGGTTCATCCCCGTTAATCTGGACATAAAAATCACCTGGTATTTTTTGTGAAACCTCCCAGATCCGGTTTGCTCCACAACGGTGCTCTGGCGAAGTCATAAGTACCGGTATTTCCAGGTCTTGGCATGCCTTTTCAATTTCCCGGTGGTCTGTGGCTACATAAATCCGGGAAAGGCCTGCCGCCTTCTTTGCTCTTTGATAAACCCACCAGACCATGGGTTTTCCCCGAATAGTAAGAAGAGGTTTTCCCGGAAGCCGGGAAGACCCGTATCTGGCAGGGATAACACCTATGATTTCCATAAATTCTCCTCTCTGTCCTTATATAGGCTCAGCTCCCGGCGTAGTTCTTTTTCTGCTTCAATGTATTCCAAAAGCCGTTTTTCCGTGGCTTTCAGAATTCCTTTCAGCATTTCTATTTCCATTTGCTCATCAGTAAGCTTTTCAATGGATATGCTGTCCGCTCCGTCTGGAAAAACATAAGTCTCCGTAAAATCCTTTGCCATCCTTTTCACCTCTTCCTTTTCTGTCTGGAAATACATGGTATGCTTTCTGCCTTGCTCCATACAGACCACAATGGGAACCATGGAAAGAAATTTTTCTTTTTCCTTCCAGGAATACATAGAATAACAATACCTGGAATTCAGATATAGCACGCCCAGAACATTTTCCTTGTTTTTTCCGGTCGTTTGGGCTAAAAAATCAGTCTCAGCTCCTTCTTGGCCTTCTTTTTCTTTCGCTGCTGTTGAAGTAAAGTCATCCCGGATGCATAAAGCCTGTGTCTGGGAATCCTGGGAAGTTTTCACCATCTGAAGCTTTGAGACCGGAGCATCTCCGACTGTCATAAGATTTTCTAATTGAATAGGATTGGCTCCCCGTTCCAGAATGCCGCCGGCTCCTAAAGCAGCAGCCAGACGGAGGGCCATATAGTAGCAGGCATCCATGATATAGCTTTCCTCATAAAGGGCATGAAAGAAAAGATGCTTCGGAAATTCTCCCTGTATCTGATTTACGCCAGTGGAGCTGACGGTGCATAAGGTTTGGGGCAGCTCCCGAAAAACCAGAGGAAGCAGCTCTGAAGGAAAACTTCCCGGAATCACACTGGCTTTGGGAAACATTTGAGTATAGTACAATATGTCATCCGGATGAGGTTTTATCAGTACCTGCTCCTCTTTCAGATAATAGTGGAATAAATGCGTATAAATTTCCTTCTGCCCTTCCAAGGATAATTGTCCCAGATTGGCAAACTGCTGGGTTAAAAGCAGTACCTTGGACTTGCCTCCTTCCAGGAAAGGCAGACCGAACAGCTTTCGGATTTCCTTTTGTAAAGAGGGGGAAAGTCTGTAAAATTCTTCCAGAACCTGGAAATCCACAGCTTTTTCATCAAAGAATCCTGGTACCTGCGCTTTAAAATCACAGTATTTTTTCTGTATCAGAGGACTGGCATGCCGATACAGACCATATTTTTCTATCAGTGCATAGCGGGCAGGTGCGCTTTTTCTATGGATTTCTCCCAGAATTTCCGGACGGCTTAGTGCTCCGCTTCCGTCTTCAAACATGGAGAAGGGAATTCCTTGTGCCAACAGATACATTTCCAGATAGGTATGGATACCTGCCGCCAGAATTTCCTGAAACTCCCGGATGTCATAGGGAAGAACCCGTTTTAATTCCTGCTCTACTTTTTCCAGTATTTCTTTCTCGCTGCCCTTGTAGCCTCCAAAGGGGAAAAGATAGATTTCCTGAAAAAATCCTCTGGTGCGGATTTCCTGGTACTGAGGCATTCTTTCTGTAATAAAGGTTCCCAAAAGCAGTACGCATTTTTCCTCTTTGTGAAAGACTTGTCTGTGAATCATACATTCTAAAATCTGATAAGATGATAATGCCTGGTATAGAATCATCACGTCTCCTCCCATAGATTTGCCTTTTTCATAACTTGCTCCACGGATTCCATAACTGCCTTTTCCTGAGTGGCAAATAAATCCCGGCCAAAAATATAATCCCCAAAATATTTTTTCAGCCACAGCAGATTTCTGGAAAAATACTGAAAAGGCATGTAGGCGTCGTGGCCGGAAATATCCAGCATATAGGGAAAATCCTGAAATCTTTTTTTGTATTCCCGGACAAAATCCAGGGCTCCCTGATGAAGCTTCCGGTTGTGCTCATAATTTTCCACCTCCGGAATATCGTAGAGAAATTCACCCTTTGAGGAAAACCCCAGAAAAGTAGGGGTACAGGATTGGGTAAGCAGCTCAAAGAAAAAAGAATTCAGTTTGTTATTTTCTTTCTGATGGGCATCATGAAGTCCTTTATTGTCCAGGTTAGAGAAAATATAGGTTTCTACCTGCCCCTGCTGCATCATCCCTGCCATATAGGTATCATTTACATTTCTGGCCGCCGCAAGGAAGCAGAAAGCCTGGCAGTCCATGTTCCAGTCTTTTTCCAGAAGATATTTTACCTGCAGAACATTGTTTCCGGACCAGCCTACGTCTACTACGGCCACTCTTTTGGCCTGTCCTACCTTATTAGTCAGATATTGCCGGATATAGCGTCCGTCCTTGTCATAGCAGGCCTCCAGCTCCTGCCAGTGCTGGATAAGAAGCTGCCGCACCACCTTTTCGTTGGAGGGCGTGAGAAACTCTTCTTCTTTGATACGGTACTGGGGCAAATATTTTTTTAACTCCCCGATGCCGATTCTTTCAAACAAGGTTCCCACTTTCGATTTATAAAGTGCGTTGGCTTTATGATGGACAAGCTGCAGCAGATAGGGATGCCTGTTTTTTCCTACAATGGTTTTGGCCACAGCGATTCTAGACCAAAGGACATACTCTGTAGAGACTTCCGGATGCATTTCCCGAAATACTTTTTGGTATAAATCCCCCTCCCTGGCCAAAAACAGGATTTTATCAATATGGCATTCCCGTACCCGGCGATAAAGCCACTGGCAGAAGCCCATGACATACAGACCGGTATAGACAAACCCTACTTCATAGTAAGGACTGTACTGATGACTTCCTCCGTGAAGCCAGGCATTTACAATACCCTGATAGGCAGAGCCGGTCAGCCGTGACATATCCTTAGCCCGAAACTCTCCTCCCGCTGTATTCACGTTTTCATAATACCTGGCTGCAATCTGATTCTTTTTTGCTTCCTCTATATCAGCTTTGGGATTATCTCCGATATGGACAATTTTCTTTCCCTTATACTTTTCTTTTAATACATGGAAAAGCCCTCCGTCCCTTTTGGAGCAATTATAGTCACAGGAAACGAAAACCCCATCAAATCCTTCATAGCCCTGGGCAGCCAAAAGCTCTGTCACCAGCTCTCCCGGCAAATACATGTCGGACACAGCTGCCAATGTCTTATTTTGGCCCTTTAGCAGTCGGAATACCTCCAACATATAAGGATTGGCATAGCACAGTTTTTTCTCCAGAGAAAATTCCAGGGCAGCAGCTTTCTCTTCCTCTGTTCCGGTTTCCTGGGAAACCAGCCGGTAGATTTCTTCTAAGGTTACCTCCCGGTTGCCTCTTAAAAGCTGGTTTTCCCTTCTGGCCTCCTCCTCAGCATTCAGACGGATTTCCGTAAAATCCATAATGTCCAGCTCCTGTCCCAGAAGAATAAAAAGGTCTGAGGGACGGGAAAAAGGCCGGAATAAAAGGGTATCAAATACATCAAAGGAAATCACATCATAGGACATAAGACTTTTGGCCAAATGCATGGGAGAGATACGGTTAGAAGCCTGGGACTCAGCACCTTTTTCATAAAGTCTTCCGCTGTTTCCGTTTTCATAGGGCTGTCCGGGGATTTTTAAATTCAGGATATGAGGATATTCCTGATACTTTTTTCCGTCCAGCGTGTACTTCAGTTTGTAGCTGCACTGGGTTCCGGCAGCCGCTTGTTTATCCTCATACTGATTTTTTGCAGTCTGGGTCAAAAAGGCATAGGGCCGGCCTTCTTCTGCCCGGTACAGATTATAGTGGAGGGCCCGGGGAATAGAATCCCAGGACAACTCCACTCCTCCGTGAGGCCTGGGAATTCCTCGAATACTGGTCTTAGAGGGCAGGGAGGATCTTTTCTTTTTTTCTGTATTTTTATTTTGAAGAGACCCTGAACCCTCGTCTGCCAGGGTCAGCCTTTCCATAAAGAAAAGCTCCTGGTTTTTCGCTGTAGATACAGTAAGTACCTGAGAAAAATCACTGTACCTGCTGCCGTCTAAAGTAACCTTAAACTTGTAAAAATAAAGCTGTTCTTTTTTCAGCCCCTTTACGATATAAACCGGCTTTGGGCTTTTTTCCAGAAAACGATAATGTATGCCGTCCTGGGATACATAAAGGTTATAGCATACAGCGCCGGGAATCCGCTCCATACGGATTTTGGCCCAGTCATCTTTCTGTTTTATCAGGGATATGGTGTGTATCCGGTTCATCTGACTGTCCCGGTATTTCCAGGACAAAGCCAGCAGCACCAGCCAATGCTTCCATCGTTTTTTTCTGTGTTCTCCTAAATGTCCCTGTACATATCTTTCATATTCCTTCTGTATCCGTTGGTTTTTTCTGGCTATTTTTTCATACAGCCAATCCTTCATTGTCCTGTCTCCCTTCTAGCCCCATAGCTTGTGGGCGCAGTCTTGCAAGACTCCTCTTTTTCTAAGTATCAGCTCTACCAATTCCCGAACCGCCCCTTGTCCTCCTTTGGCGGAAAGCACCAGGGAGCAGAAATCTCTAACCTCCCTGGCTGCATCTTTAGGACAGGCAGAAATTCCTGTAAGTCTCATGGCCGGCAGGTCATTGAAATCATCTCCCAGGTAGGCTGCCTCTTGAAGTCGTCTGCCTTCTTTAGAAAAAAAATCCCGGATAAAATCACCTTTGTGCTTTACATTCTGAAATACATAGGGAATCTCAAGCTCCTGGGCTCTTTTTGTGACACACATGCTCTCCCGCCCTGTCAGAATCATTGTTTCAATCCCCGCCTGCCGGGCCAGAAGAATAGCAGCCCCGTCTTTAATAGAAAATTTTTTCGATTCCTGTCCCTGAGAATCCAGATATACGCCTCCATCGGTCATGGTACCGTCCACATCCAGAACCAGATAGCGGATTTGGTTCCATATTCCTTCCTCTGGAAAATTCCCTTCCTTTCTCATCTAAAATCCCTCCTGTTTTCTTTGACCTGGAAAAATCCATCCCTCCTCAGTCTGAGCAGGCATATACCCCTGATACAGGGAAGGAGTAAGAAAGGTAAGCCGGATTTTCTCTCCCAGCCTTTGCAGTTCCTCTGCAATTTCTTTATTATTTCCTTCCCGGGCGGCTCCGAATTTGCCGAAGTATCCTGGCAAATAATTTTCTTCCCCCTTTTGATAACCGTCAAATCCGGCTAAAGCCGCTTCTTTTATCCCCAGAAGGGCCAGCAGACGAAGCAGCAGGATTCCTCCGTTTGGCTCTGCCTCCCCCAAGGGCTTCAGCCGCTGATAATTTACAAGCAAATCTCCTTCTCGGATACCTTTTCCCATATTAGAGGTAAGGATTTTCCGGACTGCAGGATTTTCTGCCGGACCATATTCCTGGAATCGCTTTGCATTACTGAAAAAGGCATATCCCTCTTTTTGTCTGTCAAAGTAGAAATTGACGGAAATGGGGATTCCTTTGTGATGCTCCATATATTTTTCTATCTGGTCCCATTGCTTTTCCAGGCTTTTTCCGGGGGCCAAAAGCACCGGCATTCCCTGGGAAAGAAGGTCTTTTATTTCTTCCAGAGATTCCCGGTCCGCTACCCTGGCGTCTTCATAGCGGTTATACAGCTCTTGGATAAATTCCTTGTCAAAGGCACTTTTCTTTTCCAGGGGAATCTGCTGCAGCAGACAGTGCATGTCTCTGGAGGACAAGGTTCCTTTGGACAGGAGAAATTCCGCATAATTCCGGTGGAGGTTATGCTTAGCAGATAAAAAGTATTCTGCCTGGTAGCCCCAGCTCTCCTTTTCCTTAATTGGGGTGATATGCTCTTCTATGGCATCTAAAACAGGGTCTAAATCATAAGCCTTTCCGAAATTCCGGTTCAGGTAATCCATAATCAGCTCTATGCAAAGATTACCGGGCACTCTTCCCATACCGTTTAAAGAGGCATCCAGGATACAGCGGCGGCTCTGTCTGCGTATTTCCAGGAAGGACTGGGCCAGCAGGAAAGACTGGGCCATATTTTCGTGCAGGTGTAATCCCAGCAGGATTTCCTCGTCCAGGTTATTTTCACAGAGAGAATAAATTCTTACCAGCTCGTTTTTCGTCATAGACCCAAAGGTATCTACAATAGAAAAACCATAGGGCTTTAGCTGATTTACCTTTTTCAGCAGAGACAGCAGCATTTCATCTGAGTACCCCATAATATTGATAGGATTGACAAAAACAGGATATCCTTTTTCCTTTACCCGTTTGCAAAAAGCCAGCCCCTCATCCTGGTCATAATCGTGAAAGGTCACCCGGATTCCGTCAATGGTATGGTCGTTTTCTTCCAGCTTTTCCACGTCATACTGGCTGTGCAGGGCCATAGCAATATAGCCGGTGTTGCCCTTTTTGGCTGGAAGCATGGTTTTCATTTCCCGGATATTGTTAAACAGCGTTCTGTTTTTGCGGTATTCACAATTTCTTAAAAAGCCCACTTCAATATAGTCTGTGTTAGCCTGCTGTAATCTGGCTATTATGCTTTTTATGGTTTTTTCTCCGAATTTCCAGTCATTGATATACCCGCCGTCCCGCAGCGTACAATCCAGCAACTTTATTTCTTCCATACAGTCCCTCCTGTCAGTGATTCTTTTTTCTAACTGCGCTTCTCTGCCCTTCCTCTACGCCCTGAGTGTTTTCCTTCTGGAATAAAATCCGCACTGTGAGAAATAAAAGGCGGATATCCAGCCGCAGAGAATAATTGTAAATGTAAATCAAATCATATTTTACTTTATCCTCAGGCCCTGTATTATATTTTCCGTATATCTGGGCATAACCAGTAAGACCTCCCTTTACTTTCAGACGCTGGGAAAACTCCGGAATCACCCGGGAATATTCCCGGATAAATTCTTTTCTCTCCGGCCTGGGGCCTACCAGGGACATTTCCCCTTTCAGAACATTAAACAGCTGGGGAAGCTCGTCAAAGTGAAGATTTCGGATGTATCTTCCTACCCGGGTTACCCGCTGGTCGTTCACATAGGAAAGTCGGGGGCCCTCCTTTTCTGCATCGGTTTTCATACTGCGGAATTTCAGCATAAGAAAAGGCTTTCCGTTTTTGGTAATCCTTTCTTGTCTGTAAAAAACAGGCCCTCCATCCTCCAGCTTAATAAGACAGCCAATAGCCAGCATAACAGGAAAGGCTCCCAGCAAAAGCGCCAGGGATATGATTATGTCCAACCCTCTTTTTACAGCCTCCTGTTCTCTGGTAAGACCTCCCTGAGGATATTGGAAAAGCACCTTGTCATAAAGCCGGATAATCTTACCGCTGCGGATGTAGATGTCAGAAACCTTGGGAATGCTGTAACACTCCCGGCACATGCATACGCAAAGCTTCAGAAGCTTATTTCGCAGCCCTGTGGGAATATCCCCCAGATATAGGGCCTGATATTGTTCCAGCAGTTTTTCAATGGCAGAAAAATCTGTTTGAAAATGTACAGCCTTTTCAATGCGAAAATATCCGTTCACTCTGTGATTTTCCAGAATAACCCTTTGAAAATCCTCTCTGTTCCCGTAAATAAAAAGGGCCTTTTTGTAAGCCTGCTTCTTTAGGTGCAGATAAAAGAAAACTGCGGCCCAAATCATTCCTGTTCCGGCTTCCAGAAGGGTCAATACAAAAAAAGCAGTGAAAATCCCCGGAACAGAATAGGAGGATATGGTACAGGTCAGTGCAGCGAAAAAAATATTGGCGCACAGTGCGCCGAAAAATTGTCCGTACACTAAATCCAGGATTCTTCTCTGCCGGATATTTCCCGCTTCCATTAAAAGCCAAAAGATTTCCAGAATTCCCAGATACAAAAGAGTAACGGCAAAAAAGCGCTCTTTCCAGATTTCCTGCATCACGGCTTTTGCCGCCTGATAGTACAGCAGCAAAAGCAAAAATCTGGTGATATGCCTGCCTGGGTTAAACATAGTGTTTCCCTTCCTCCTTTCTTCATACCTGGTAAGCAGATTCTTTTACTCCACATTTTCCCTGGCATCCCAGAAAAAACTTTTTTCCAGTCTCTGCTGCAGGCCTTTGTCCTTTAAAAACAATAAAATGGGTGCATATGCATCTCTTCCGGAAACAGATGCTTCGGATTTTTCTAAAAGAGACCCAAAATACTTCTCATAATCCTGGACAAAATCCCAGATACCCTTCTGGATTTCCTGAATCTCTTTTTTGTGTCTCTCCTCTTCTCCGAAAAGAAAGGTCGTCTCCCCCTTCTTATTTTTTCCGAAGCCCCGGAAACTGGGAGAAGGAGAGGTAAATAACAGTTCTATATAGAGATTGTGTTTTTTATGCAAATCATGAAATTTCCACAAGTCCCGGTTATGTTCCTGGGAAAAGAAATAACTTTCCATTTCCCCCTGAAAGAAAAATCCCTGGCTTACATCAGGAGAAAGATTATGGCAGGTAGCAGTTCCTCCTAAAAAAGAACAGGGGGTGTAAGGAAGGTGACAGACCTCTCTCAGCACATAGCTTAATCCCAGGGCTCCGCTGCCGGTCCAGCCAATGTCAATGATTCCCAGTCTTTCTCCTTCTTTTCTTTTGCTCTCAAGATAAGAGGCGGCAAGAACCAGCTCCTCCTGATACATGCTGTTGACCTGATTCCATTGGGAAAGGAGAAAATCCTGTAAGGCACTGGCTTTTTTAGTGGTAAGTTCATCCCCTGGGCAGCAGCACAGGCTATGGCAGGCCTGCTCCAGAAGAGGCAGCAGCTTCATGCTGGAAAAAATATTTTCTATGGAGTATCCCTGGTCTGCTTTCTGGAAAAGAAAGCGTTGGAAAAACTCATGGGGATAGGCTTTGGCGGAAAGCCGGAGGCTGACATTTCTGGACCATAGAATATAGGCGGTATTCTCTTTTGGATATAAAAAATCATAGATTTTTTTCAGAATTTCTCCGTCTCTGGACAGAAACCACAGATTTTCGATGCCTCTCTCCTTTGCTCTTTTGTGAAGAAATTGGCAGTATCCCAGGGCGCCCAGGCCGCCGTAAATATAGCCATACTCATAAAAAGGAGAATAGAGTATACCCTGGGTATGAAGCTTCAGGTTTACGGTTCCACGGTACATGGTTCCCGTAATGGCCGACATATCCATGGGACGGAAGGGGTTTCCTGTATCCTGGGGATTGGGATACCAGAAAGCGGCTATGTGGGCTTTTTTGGCCATATAAATATCACTGTGACGGTTATCGCCTACATGGGCTATGGAGCAGTTTTTTCCCTGTACTTTTTCCCCTTTTTCCCGAAGAATCCGGTATAATCCTCCATTGGCTTTAGAAACCCGGTATTTGCAGGAAACCAGAGCTTCACAGAAAGACCCCAGGCCTTTTTGTTCTAAAAGCTTCTCCAGGAACTCTTTATCCAGATACATATCACTGGTAAGAAACAGGGGCTTACCCGTCTGCCGCAGCTTATGGAGAAGCCGGATAAAGTAGGGATTTCCCTGACAATACGCTTCTTCGGCTTCCTTTTCCATACGGATACCATCTTCTTTCACAAGGCCTGTAATGGGAGCAAGAACTTCCCAGATTTCCTCCAAGGTCACTTCTGTGCTTCCCCACTTTCTTTGACAGCGCTCCCGGGCTTCCTGCTCTGCCTGCATCCGCAAAAGGGGAAAATCCGGGTATTTTAATTTCATGCCTAACAAATAGAATAAATCCCCAGGAGTTGAAAAAGGTCTGACCAGCAAAGTATCAAAAATATCAAAAGAAATCACATCAAAGGCTTTCAACTTTTCTGCCAGGTTTTCTATGGAAGGGGGGACGGTGTGGGCAGATTCTCTTAACAACAGAGATTTTTCTTCGTAATAGCCGTAAGGCAAAGGCAGGCCAAGACTTTTTTTCCCTACTACCCAATAGAGGAAATGCCACCAGAAAAGGAGCAGCCAGGCTGTAAGCTGTCCCCATATTCCGGGCCTTTTTTTCCGAAAAGACAGGTAGCGGCTGCGGATACCGGGCACCTGATTCACCAGTATGTGATAGAGCCTTTTTTTCATGGTCTTTTTCCCCTCTGCTGTCCATATTCTAAGTAGGCCTGACAGACTTCCTTTGGAATTCCCGTCATTTTCTGTACTCCCTTTTCCAGCCAAAGGGCTCTGGTGCAGTTCCGGATAATGGTATCTGCTGAATGAGAAACCAGAAGCACCGTAGCCTTGCTCTGTATCATTTCCTGGATTCTGGCTTTGCTTTTTTCTTTAAAAAAAGCGTCTCCCACACTTAATATTTCATCCAAAATCAGGATTCCGGGAGTTTCCCTTGCAGTAGCCACGGCAAAGCCCAGCCGGGATACCATACCGGAGGAGAAATTTTTGATTTTCTGTTCCATAAATCCTTCCAGCTCAGCAAATTCTACAATCTGGTTGTACTTGCGCCGGATAAATTCTCTGCTGTATCCAAGAATCGCTCCGTTTAAGTATACGTTTTCTCTGGCTGTCAGCTCCTTGTCAAAACCGGTTCCCAGAGTGAGAAGCTGCATTTTGGATGTATCCGCCACTACTCTTCCTCTGGTAGGCTCCAGTGCGCCGGAAATGATTTTCAACAATGTGCTTTTTCCAGACCCGTTGGTGCCTATGATTCCCAGAACCTCTCCCCGGTAAATGTCCAGGGTAATATTATCCAGAGCTTTTAAGGTACGGTATTTTTTCTTCCCCTGAATGGTCTGAATCAGGTATTCCTTTAGACTGGAGCTGGATTCAAGGGGAACCTTAAAATCCATGCCTACCTTTTGGATAGAAATCACAGGTTTTTTCATCGTCAATCCTCCCTATAGTCTTTGTACAATCTGGTTCTTGTTTCTTTGAAATACATAAACTCCGGCCAGATACAGTCCCAAGCTCCAGACCACCATTTTCACCCATACGTTCCAGGGAGGCAGGGTATGGTATAAAATACAGGCTCTGGCTGCATATATGAAGTTGTAAATGGGATTTTGCCAGATAATCCTCTGCATGATTTCAGGCAGCAATTCAAGAGGATAAAAAAGAGCAGAAAGATACATCCACAGAGTAAGAAAAACGCCGTATAAATGGCGTATATCTCCGAAAAACACATAGAGTACAGACAGAATATAGCTCATTCCCAGGGAAAAGAGAAATACAAAAAATACCACCGCCGGAAAAAGGGCCATGGTCCAGGAAGGTTTTATGGAAAAAAATGCCAGAATAAGAACATAGGCTGCCAGAGAATAAAGAAAATTGAGAAACGCAGTGAAGACCCGGGACAAAGGAAAGACAGATTTGGGAAGTCTTATCTGCAGAAGCAGGGCCTGATTGTCAGCCAGAGAGGTCATGGCCGTATTGGTGGCAGTAGTAAAAAAATTCCAGATAAGAAGACCAGTGAGATAATACACCGGATAATTTTCAATGGATTTCCGAAACATAGCAGAAAATATGAAAGAAAGTACGGCCATGGACAAAAGAGGGTTTAAAACACTCCAAAAAATTCCCAACTTGGAACGGCTGTATTTGCGTTTCAGCTCTCTGGCTGACAGCTCCTGCAAAATAAAAATAGTCTGTCTTTTCATGGCGCTTCTCCTGAAACAGATTTCCTTTCAAGGAAAGGATGATTTTTCCTTATCATTCCCAGAAACAGAAATCTTACACATAAAAATCCCTCATATAGCACTCTGGATTTTTTTCATCGGTCCGTAGAGCCAGGAAGGCAGCAGCGCCGCTATATAAGGCTTATAGGAATACCAGCAAAGGCTTCCAGGAGAAAGCTTCAGATTTTGAAAGGCTTTTTGCCGGAACTTCACTTCCATTTTCCGGCTTTGAAAGGTTCTTTTTTTGTAGCTGTCCTTATCTTCCCGATAGAAAAAAAGAGGCTCCGGAAGATTACAGCCTTTTACTCCGGATTGGTGGAAGCGGAAAAACAGCTCATAATCCTCACATCTTAAAAATTCCGGACAGGTATTGTAAAAGCCGTGTTTTTCAAAAACCTTTCTGCGGAACATGACGGAAGGATGGATAAAGGGAGAAAAAGACAGGTAATCCTTTGTGCCGGGAACCTGAGGCAGAATCCGCTTTCCCCAGATTCCCTTTTTATCCAGTAAAAAGGCGGCGCAGCCTGCAAAATCATATTCCCTGTGGCTTTCCAAAAAATCATACTGGACTTGAAGGCGCCTGGAAAGTGAAATATCATCAGCATCCATACGGGCCAGATACTCTCCTCTGGATGCCAGGATACACTGGTTCAGGCCCCAGGCCAGTCCTCGATTCTCCTTTCCCAATAAAAGCCGGATTCTATTATCCCGGGCTGCCAGTCGGGAAAGCTCCTTTTTGGTCTCTCCGTCGGAGCCGTCATCATAAATCAGAAATTCAAAATCAGGAAAACTCTGATTCAAGACAGATTCCACGGCCTCTTTCAGTAAGTCCAGAGGACGGGGATTGTACACGCTCATGAACACGGTGATTTTTATCCTTTGCGTCTCTTGCATCTGATTTCTCATAATCCGCTCCTTTCCATGCTAACCGGTAAACCTGTTTCATATATATACGGCTTTCTTCCTTGGAAAAACGGCTGCTGTCCGCCCAGGCCTGCCCGCCTAGTCTGCTGCCAAGGGTTCTGTCTTGGGACAAAAGGGAAATAGCCTTTTGAAATTCTGCTTTATTCCATCCGCTGCAGAGAAGACCGTTTTTTTCATGGCGGATATATTCTCTGGTTCCCCGGTTTTCCGTGGCAATTACCGGGACGCCGCAGGACATAGCTTCCAGTGCCGCCATTCCCAGGCCTTCCCTGAGAGAAGGAAACAGAAAAATATCTGCTGCCTGAAGAAGAAAGTCCAGGTCCCTGCGAAATCCAAGGAAGCATACTTTTTCTTCCAACCCCAGCTTTTTTGCTTTTTCCTCTAAAGCTTCTCTGTAAGGTCCCTCCCCACAGATAAAATAGCGGAAAGGCAGATTGGTTAAGCCTTCCAGGGCTTCCAGTACAATCTGATAGTTTTTTTCCTTGTCCAGAAGAGCAGCCGTTAAAAGACACAGCTCCCCATCCTTTAATCCCAGGCTTTCCCTGGCCCTTTCTCTTGCCATAGGACGTGGGCAAAAACGAGACCGCTCTACCCCAACTCCCGGGATTTTCATCACCCATCCGCCGTCCTTTATAGGCAGTCCCTTGGCTCGTTTTTCATCCTCATGGTTGATGGTTACTAAAATATCCGTATATCTTGCCAGGAACCATTCTGCAGGATAATAAAGAAGCCAGTTTTTCAAAGGTGCTCCCTGGTAAAAATGAAAGCCATGGGCCGTATAGATAACCTTAGGCTTTTTAGGGGAGAATCTGGCCGCTAACCTTCCTAAAACTGCTCCCACAGGGGTATGGCAGTGAAGGGTATCAATGTTTTCTTTCCGGATGATTTCCAGAAGGCTTTTTAACGCCCGAAAATTTTTAATGATTTTATAGGGAGATTTCTGAATGGAAACATGATGGGGAAAAATTCCATTTTCCTGAAAATAGTCCTGGGGAAACTGGTAGGCCGGAGTTGAAAAATTAGACGCAAAATGGATTTCCGCTTCCTGCTCCTTCAGAATCTCCACGGTATTTCTTTCGAACTGCCACAAAAAGCCGCTTACCGTGGTTATAATCAGAACTCTGTGTTTCATTCCGTAAAACTCCTTTCTGCAAAAGGGGGAACCCCTTGTACGTTTCTGTTACGGCCTTAGTTTAACAGGGAAAACGACAGATTTCCTTATGAGATAGTTGGAAAGGCAAACGGTTTTTGGAAAGAAAAAAAGAGCCGCTGTACTTAGAGAATCAGGAAGATTCTTCTTTATACAGCGGCGATTCAGCACAGATCCGGTTACGGTATGTGCTTTTCTTTTTCATTCTTAATTCTTATTTTTCCAGACTTACATGTTTAATTTTTCTGCAAAATCAGCCATGGCTTCTGAGATTTTAATCTGCTGAGGACATACAGCCTCACAGCTCTGGCAGCCAACACATGCGCTGGGCAGCTTTTCCTTTGGATAGGATGCTAATGCCATAGGCGCCAGAAAACCACCTTTGGTGAAGCAATGCTCATTATACAGTGCCAGAAGGGTAGGAATATCCAGTTCCTGGGGACAATGGCTTACGCAATAATGACAGGCCGTACAGGGAAGTACAATTTTCTTTACCATACTGTCCGCCAAATCCAAAAGTCCTTTCATCTCCTCTTCTGTCAAAGGCTTGCTTTCTTCATAGGTATGTATATTAGCCTGAAGCTGCTCCATATTAGACATACCGGAAAGAACCATGGTAACCTGAGGGATAGACTGCAGGAATCGGAAGGCCCAGGCCGGAACAGTTTCCTGGGGGCGCATCCCCTTTAACTTTTCTGCCTCTTCCTGGTTCAGGTTTGCCAGGCGTCCGCCTCTCAGAGGCTCCATAACCCATACAGGCAGTTTGTATTCCTGTAAAAGCTCTACCTTAGCTTTGGCATCCTGGAAATTCCAATCCAGGTAATTTAACTGAATCTGGCAAAACTCCATATGCTCTCCATAAGCTTCCAGGAAACGTTTCATAACCTCATAGCTTCCGTGAGCGGAAAATCCCAGGTGACGGATACGGCCATTTTCCTTTTGCTTCATCAGGTAAGTAAAAATGCCATATTTTTCGTCATTGAGATAATAGTCAATATTCATCTCACATACATTGTGGAATAAATAAAAATCAAAATATTCTACTCCGCATTTTTCAAGCTGCTTTTCAAAAATTTCTTCTACCTTGTCCATGTTGGATAAATCATAACCAGGAAATTTGGTGGCCAGATAGAAGCTGTCCCTGGGGTATCTGGCCAGAGCCTTCCCCATAACCAGCTCAGAATGGCCGTCATGGTAGCCCCAGGCAGTGTCATAATAATTGATTCCCTGGTTCATGGCCACGTCTACCATATCCAGCGCCGCCTTTTCATCGATTTGAGAATCATCTCCGTTTATTACAGGGAGCCGCATAGCGCCCATCCCCAAAGCAGATAATTTAAGGTCCTGAAATTCTTTGTAAATCATAACTGTATCTACTCCTTTCTTTGCAGCGGTTCTGTCCAAGCACTCTTCCGCTGTATCTGGGAACATTATACAACTTGGAGTTTACTTTAAGTCAATTCTTTTTTTATTTAATCCGGTACTGTAAGGGAATTTCTTTACTTTGTTTTGGCAAAGATATTACAAAAAGATAACCTATCTTATGGTTGTAACCTGCGGAATATGTGTTACAATCTTACTATATAAGTCCAGATAAATATGTTTTGCCCAGAGAGAATAGAAACAAATGCAAGGGATAATAGAGAATAGGGAGGCTGCATATGGAAAAAAACGCAACAAAATCTGTGAAAAAAAGAAATTATTTAAAGCCGGAGTCATCTTCTGTCCGCTACTGGAAAACCAGAGAGCTGTGCCAGAGCTTTGGGATAGATTTTAAAAACAAACGGGAAGCTGCCAAGGCTGCGGTTTCTCTGTATCAGGAGCAGGTAAAAACAGGAGCCTGCCCGGAAGGATTAAAGAAGCTGGTAAAAAAAGCCTGTGTTTTTCAGGATATTGGCCGGAATTTGTTTCAAAAGGGAAATGCCGGGCTTGCCCAGGACATTCTGCTCACCCACCCTCTTCGTTCCCTCTCCAGGGAAGAGAATTTCATACTGGCCGGAGCCCTGGGTATTATAAACAGGGATAAGGCCGGAGAAGAACAGGAGGATTCTCTGTTAAAAGATTTCCTTTCAAAAGAATCCCAGAAGCAAAAAGCTAAAATTGTAGCTGATATTGTTCTTTCTGTTAATAGGCAGGCGGAAATTTCTGAGGAAGAAAATCATATGGGATTGGAAGCTATGCTGCGGAATTATTTCCTATGCCAACTGAAAACTATCCGCACACTTGTAAAAGAAAAAAATTACGACAATCCGGATTTTATCCATGATTTACGGGTTTCCTTCCGGAAAATGGATGCAGTCTCCGAAGTATTCTCCCAATACCTGACGCCAGAGTGGAAAGAAGACTGGAGACCCTATATCAAAAAACACTTAAAACTTTTAGGCGCTGTGAGGGACATTGATATTATGAAGGAAAAGGCAGAGGCCTTTTTAAATGATAAAAAGAAGGATCGGGAAGAACTGGCTCCTTTCTGGAAACTTACGGAGAACAGGCGGAAGCAGCAGGTGGCAGAGCTGAAAAAGGCACTGGAAGGAATAGATTTTTCTGATAACCTGGAAGCTTTTCAGGCTTCTTTCGGAAAACCTTTTCTGCTACCCCGTATTGATAAGGACGGAAAGCTGCTTCGCCCCGGAGAACATGATTTACAGAATAAAATTCTTCAGGAACAATACGAGGCAGTGCAGACCTACGCTCACTGGGTCTGGGGCCTTCTGGTTCCGGAACCTCTTCTTCACCAGCTTCGGCTGGCCCTGAAAAATTTCCGTTACGGGCTGGAATTTTACAGAGAGCAGTTATCCTCAGATATGCGTATGGCTCTTTCCGTTACCCGTGACCTGCAGGATATTCTGGGTACGCTCCACGATTTCGATGTACTGGGCGACGCCATAAGACAGGCTCAGGCTCAATCTGAAAATCCGGAGCAGATGGGGGATTTCCTTCTTTATTCTGCGGAAGGTATGGAAAAATCTTATCTGGATTTCCAGAGAAGATGGAGAAGCTTTACAGACCGCTGAGATATAATCATAAAATCCTGGTTTTCAAATCCCAAAAGTACGTCATATGCTGGTTTGGGAGAAAATCAGGATTTTATTTCCGCAGGCAGCAGTGGCCAATGACTTTTATTCAGAATAGCTATGGTTTGCTATCTACAGTTTAGAAGGTAAAAGCAGACTCTCCAGATAATCACGGTTTTCAATGTAAATATGGCCGTATGTAGTTGAAATAATCTTTTTCTTTTTCCACTCCCCTAAAACTTTACTTACAGTCACCCGGTTCATGCCCAGGGATACTGCCAGTTCTTCCTGCGTATTACCGTATCCTGTCTCCATATGGGCCCTGCCGGTACAGCACTGTTTTCCGGAGATGAAAAAGTAGTCCAAGCCGGCATTCCTTTTTTCAGAAGCTGCAGCCTGGACTATTTGGCGGTATCTGTTCTGTTTTGTGTAAACGGATATTTAAACGGTTGTGAAAAAACACTATTTACCATGGTAAACTGCTGCGCAGGGGCTCTGATTATCCGGATTCCCCTTCTTCATTTTCTATTCCACAGCCAGGTGACAGGATTGGAATACTATGGTCTGGTATCCCCTGTCTCTTCCCTTATTATGCTGGGGGTAATACTGGGCTATGTTATTGCAGGACATAGCTTCAGGAGGAGGGGCACATCACCACGATTTTCTGAGGTGTAGTCTGAGCAGGTATGCTCCTGGTGCTTACGGTATAGTATACCAAAAGGTTTTCATTTCCCGGGCTGCATAAAAAACGCTGGCCGTTTTGGGTAACAATATTGGTAAAAGGAGTAAGATTCAGCTTCAGAGAATTATCCTCAGAAACCAGATTTTCATCAAAATAACTGAGCATTACATTCTGGTCTCTTCTGACGGCAGTTATCAGTTCAGCCTGGTATCTGGGCGGGTAAACGGCAGGGGCAGGAAGATTCCGGTCGTAAAAGGCTGCCACCCGCATTCCTCTTCTCAGTCTGGTGCAGTCTATGATCACCGTATCCGGAGAAACTACAAAATCTATGGTTTCCTGGTCTTCTGTCATCAAAGATATAATCTGCATACAGCAGGCGCCTCCGCTGTTGATATTTTGTATAATGCCTGTTACTTTTTGAAAAGAGCTGTAATCCATAATAAAAGAATTCCTCTTCTATTCTCTTTTCTACTATCCTATGACTTTAAAAAGGGAAGAGTGAAAAATCCCATGGATAAATTTTCTATTTCCGGGAAAAACTAAGCAAACAGTACAAAGTACAATGAAAAAGAATGAAGGAGGAACCAGGATGTCAGTATCATTTGAGGACAGTGTTACCAAAGAAAACTTAATGCGGGCCTTTGCCGGAGAAAGCCAGGCCAGAAACCGCTATACCATAGCCGCCCAGCAGGCCAGAAAAAGCGGACTGCCGGTTATTGAGGCTGTTTTTACCTTTACAGCCAATCAGGAGAAAGAACATGCGGAAATTTTCTACAAGCATCTGAACCAGGTGGCGGAAACTAACATCGCAATTGACGGAACCTATCCGGTAGATATTTCCCATGACGTGGCGAAACTTCTTCGCTTTGCCCAGCACAATGAATTTGAGGAGCATGAGGATGTATACAAAAAATTCGAGGAAAAGGCCAGGGAGGAAGGCTTCCAGGATATAGCCGGCTCCTTTCATATGATTGGCGCCGTGGAAAAGACCCACGGAGAAAGATTCGGATTATTTGCAGACTTATTAGAACAGAACAAACTCTTTGTCTCTGATGTAAAAACTTCCTGGATGTGCCTGCAGTGCGGCAATATCTACACCGGAACCGCTGTGCCGGAAAAATGCCCGGTATGCGGTCATGAAAAAGGCTACTATGTGCGCCTGGAGCTGGCTCCTTATACCACGCTTCCAAAGGCATAATGTTTTCAAAGTTCTGATTGACCGTATGAGAAAAGATGGGCCTGTTCTTTGGAAATCCGGACAGGAATCCAGAATCCGGACTTCTTCTCCCCTGGATATTCCCTGGGATTACGGGAAAATTCCAGGGGCCCATGTTTTTCCAGAAAATTCTTTTTTTCTTGTATTTTAGAAAGAAATGTGTATATAATAAGTTCCTACGGGTAAAATTCGTACTTTAAGACAGAAGACCTGACAGAGTACGACGAAAAAAGAAAAAGGAGATTATGTATGAATCTGGAAAAGCTATTTCATTTAAAGGAACATCATACTGATGTAAAAACAGAAATCATTGCAGGCATTACCACTTTCATGACCATGGCCTACATATTGGCTGTAAATCCATCTATCCTGTCTGAGGCAGGTATGGACAGAGGTGCTGTATTTACTGCTACTGCTTTGGCTGCTTTTATCGGTACCTGCCTGATGGCTCTGCTGTCCAACTATCCTTTTGTACTGGCCCCGGGCATGGGACTGAACGCCTACTTTGCTTACACAGTAGTCCTGGGCATGGGTTACACCTGGCAGATGGCCCTGGCGGCTGTGTTTGTAGAGGGTATTGTGTTTATCATCCTGTCCCTCACTAAGGTTAGAGAAGCTATTTTTAACGCTATCCCTATGAACCTTAAACATGGCGTGTCTGTGGGAATTGGTCTGTACATTGCCTTTATCGGCCTTCAAAACGCCAAGGTAGTGGTAGACAGCAGCACTTTGGTAACGGTGTATTCCTTTAAAAATTCTATAAGTGAGGGAACCTTCCGCTCCGAAGGAATCACCGTGCTTCTGGCTCTTATCGGAATCCTTATTACCGCTGTTTTAGTGGTAAAACAGGTAAAGGGAAATATTTTATGGGGTATTTTGATTACCTGGGCTATTGGAATCATCTGCCAGCTTACCGGACTTTACCAGCCGGCAGAGGGAACCAGTCTGATACCGGATTTTTCCGCCGGTATTGCTATCCCCAGCCTGGCGCCTACCTTTATGCACATGGATTTCTCCCGGCTGCTTTCTTTAAATTTCCTGGTCATCATGGCTGCATTTTTATTTGTAGATATGTTTGATACTCTGGGAACCTTGATTGGCGTAGCTTCTAAGGCTGACCTTTTAGATAAAGAGGGCAGACTTCCTAAAATCCGGGGCGCCCTTCTGGCTGACGCTGTGGCTACCTCTGCAGGAGCGGCTCTGGGTACCTCCACTACCACTACATTTGTAGAAAGTGCCTCCGGCGTTGCAGAAGGAGGCCGCACCGGACTGACTGGCCTCGTGGCTGCTGTCCTTTTCGGTCTTTCTCTGTTTTTGTCACCGATTTTCCTGGCTATCCCCTCCTTTGCCACGGCTCCTGCTCTGGTAATCGTAGGATTCCTTATGATGACCTCTGTGACAAAAATTGACTTCAATGACCTTACCGAGGGCATCCCCGCTTTTATCAGTATCATCGCCATGCCCTTCCTCTACAGTATTTCCGAGGGAATCGCCATGGGCGTGATTTCTTATGTGATTATCAACGTACTGTGCGGAAAAGCAAAGGAAAAGAAAATCAGTCTGCTGATGTATATTCTGGCTGTGCTGTTTGTTTTGAAATATGTAATCATATAGACAGCAGCAGGAATCCGGGGAAATTACCCGCTCCGGATTCCTGCTGCTTTTTACTTGTCTGTCCCTACTGCCTGAAAAATGCAGACACTTCTTGGATGCATGACATAAAGCCTCTGCTCTAAAATCTCTCTGCCTTTTATAACAGCGCCGGCTCCTCTGGCTGTGTCTGTTAACGGAACCCAGCACCATCCCCGGGGAAGCTGCGGCAGTTCTATCTCTTCGTATTCCCAATAAGCGTTAATACCCAGATAGAGGATGTCTTCCGCTTCCTCCTGTTTTCCCGCAAAGAGAATTCCCATGGTTCTGGTATCCTGGGTATACTCCTCTTGCCAGGGCTTCTTTCCGTGAAGACTGAGAAAGGGAAAGCCGGCTCGGCAGGGAGAAGTGTTTTTTCTTAAAATATCATGCTCTTTGCGAAGTCTAATCATAAACCGGAAAAATTCAAAGATTTCCTTATTTTTTTCTGTCCAATTCCAGTCCAGCCAGGAAATTTCATTGTCCTGACAGTAAGGATTATTATTTCCGTACTGGGTGTTGCCAAATTCATCTCCAGCGAAAAACATAGGCGTTCCCCGGCTGCACATCAGCACTGTACAGGCATTCTTTATCATCTGAACCCGCAGCTTCATCACCTCCGGATTCTGGGTTTCTCCCTCTTCTCCGCAATTCCAGCTTCGGTTGTCATCTGTTCCGTCTGTATTATCCCATCCATTATCCTGGTTATGCTTCTGATTATAAGCATATAAATCATAAAGAGTAAAGCCGTCATGGCAAGTCATAAAATTTACGGAAGCGTTTTCTCCCCGCTTTTGGGGCGGATATAAGTCCGGAGACCCCATAATCCGCATGGCCGCCCTTTTGGCATAGCCCGGGTCTCCTTTCAGAAAGCTGCGCAAATCATCTCTGTATTTTCCGTTCCATTCTGCCCAGCGGTTCCAGGATGGAAAGCTGCCTACCTGATACAGTCCTCCTGCGTCCCAGGCTTCTGCAATCAAGTCCACACTGTATAGAATAGGGTCATAGGCCAATCTCTCCAAAAGAGGCGGCTTATTCATGGGAGAGGAATCCTCACTGCGTCCTAAAATGGAAGCCAAATCAAAACGAAAGCCGTCCACATGGTAGCTGATAGTCCAATACCTAAGACAATTCAGGATAAAATCCCGGACCAGAGGATGGTTACAGTTCAAGGTGTTGCCGCATCCGCTGAAATTGTAGTAGGCACCATCTGGTGTCAGCATATAATAAACGTTATTGTCAATACCTTTAAAAGAAAAGAAAGGCCCTTGTTCATTTCCCTCAGCCGTGTGATTAAACACCACGTCCAGAATCACTTTGATGCCGTTTTTATGCAGGGCTTTAATAAGGTTTTTCAATTCTTTTCCCTCCCGGTTGTACTCCTGCTCCGAAGCATAGCTGGTGTTAGGGGCAAAAAAACAGACCGGGTTATAGCCCCAGTAATCCAAAAGCTTCTGTTCTCCCACCTGCCGCATATTTCTGGTTTCATCAAATTCAAAAACCGGCATAAGTTCCACTGCATTGATACCCAGCTCTTTAAGATACGGTATTTTCTCCCGGATTCCCTCAAAGGTGCCTGGATGCCTTACCCCAGAGCTTTTGTGTCTGGTAAACCCTCTTACATGCAGCTCATATATAATACAGTCCCTTAACTGGCAGGCATGTGGATTTGCAGGCATATCCCAATTAAAGTTATTGTGTACCACTCTGGCCTTATAAAAATCACCGGCCGACAGCTTCTTTCCCCACTCACTTTGACCTGTAACTGCTTTGGCATAAGGGTCCAGAAGGTATTTGTTCCGGTCAAAAAGCAGTCCTTTTTCCGGCTCATAAGGGCCGTCCATGGCGTAAGCATATTCAAATTCATTAATTTTCAGTCCGAAAACAAACATGGAATATACATTTCCTACCCGGTATTTCTGGGGAAAGGGAATCCGGGCGTATGGCTCCTGCTGCTTCCTGTGAAAAAGCAGCAGTTCACAGGAGACAGCAGAGTGAGATATGATGGTAAAATTCACTCCTTCAGGAAGGGCTGAAGCCCCGTTTATTTCATAAAAGCCCGGGCGCACACGAAAGCCATTGATAATGTCAATAGGACGAAGGTTAGCGCCATCTCCCACCTCAATTCCTGCAAAGTCCTCCAGCATTAAATAATTTTTCTGCTCAATCAGCACAGGAGCTTCTTTTCTCTTTTCCTCTTTTTTATCCTTTTCTTCCACAGGCATATCTCCTTTCCCCCGGATGTATCCCAGGCCGGGCAAACATTCTGACACCATTTTAGACTTCTTTTGCGTATAAGTCCAGCCCCAAAGCAGTAAGTTCCCCGGCAGGTTTCCCGGCACGGAAAGGCTATGTGGCTATGGTTAGGAAATCCTCTGGTTCTGTTTTTTCTAAGATTTGTATATTTAGGAAAAAGCGGTAAAAACTAAGAAAAAAGGAGCCGATTACTATGATAAACCGAGAACTGACGCAACATTTTATAAGAGAAACCAGAGAATTTGAAGAACAGCTGGCTCTGTTTGAGGCAGGGCAGATAGATAAAAAAACGTTTAAACAAGTTTCGGGAAAATTTGGCTGTTATGCCCAGAGGGAAAATGGTTATATGCTCCGTCTGCGTCTGCCCGGAGGCCAGGTCACCAGGGAAAATCTGGCTTTTCTGGGAGAAAAAATGAAGGAGTATGCAGTGGACTTTGTGAAGCTGACTACCTGCCAGACCATACAGGTACACAATCTGGACAGGAACCAGGTTCTGGCCCTTATGCGGGAATGTCTGAAAGCGGGAATCATCACCAGAGGAGGGGGCGGGGACGGTCCCAGAAATGTAATGGCGGACCCTTTAAGCGGCGTGGATAAAAAAGAATTCTTTGCTGTACTGCCTTACGCTCTGGCTATCAGTAACTATCTGATTTCCCGTATACCGGGGCTTAAACTGCCACGGAAACTGAAGGTAGGATTTTCCGGAACCCCTGAGAATCCTACCCATGTAACTTTTCGGGATTTAGGTTTCCTGGCCCAGGAGGACGGCACTTTCTCCGTTTACTGTGCCGGAGGTCTGGGTCCTAATCCAAAACTGGGAGTCCTGGTGGCAGAACATGCCAAGCCAGAGGAGGTAAGCCTGTATGTCAGCGCCATGCTGCGTCTCTTTACCAAATATGGGAATGATAAAGCGAGAGCTAAATCCCGAACACGTTACCTCCAGGATAGTCTGGGTATTCCCCAGCTTCAGGAGAAATTTACTCAGTGTTTAAAGGAGGCCAGAAAGGAAGAAAAACCTTGTGCTATCCCCTCTTTGCCTAAAATCACTAAACAGCCGGAAGGTGAAATCCAGGGGCTTCGCATATTGGAGCAAAAGCAGCCGGGACTGTACTCTGTTTCCTTTCATCCTATAGGAGGCTGTCTGGAAGGAAAACATCTCATGGTGCTTTGCGAGGTTCTGAAAGGTGTTCCTCAAAGTGAGCTTCGTCTCTCCCCGGATGGAGGCCTCTATGTCCTCAATCTGACAGCAAAGGAGGTGCCCAGGATTTTAGAAGCCACGGAAGGAGGTGCGGAAAATCCTTTTGAGGCCAGCGTCTGCTGTATCGGCCTCCCCACCTGTCAGCACGGTATCGGCTATTCCCAGCGGCTTCTTTCCAATATCATCCAAAGAGTGCGTAAAGAAAATTTTCCACGAAACACTCTTCCCCAACTTCATATTTCCGGCTGTCCTTCCAGCTGCGGCACACATCAGTCAGCTCCACTTGGTTTTGTGGGAAGTATGGTGAAAACAGAGGGACAGCTGCAGCCCGCCTTCCGCCTGTTTGTAAACGGAAGCGCCTGGGCTTTTGACAGCCGCTTGGGAACGGAAATTGCTCTGCTGCCGGAAAAGGCTATCCCTGATTTTCTGGCGGAGCTGGGACGGGAAATCAACAAAAAGCATACCGATTTCTATGCCTGGTATCCGGAACATGAAAAGGATTTCCGGCAGCTGGTGGAAAAATACGCTTTCCACCATACCCCGTGAAGATATGCTGTAAAAATGTGGAAAAGAACAAGAGAGAATCCGGCCCGGCGGAGATACAAAACAGTAAACTATAAAAAATCGGTGCCATAGCAAAAAGCAAACCGTCCTATTTATTTTCATAAATATCAAAATAAATAAAACGGTTTGCTTTTGCAGATTTTGTAAAAGCCTTACTTTTGACAGAACCACTCTTTCATGGTATTTAAAACTTTTACCAACTCTTCCTCTTTTATTACATAGGGCACCATTGCGTACAGATAATTCAGGAAGGGGCGGCTGAATACCCCTCTTTCGTAGGCAAATTGCTGGTATCCCTTTAAGGTATCTGACTGATACACCTCAATGCATACACAGCCTCCCATAATGCGAATCTCTTTGATTCGTGAATCTGTAAAGCCCTCCATTTCACGGCGGGTTATCTCTTCGATTCTGCGGATTTTGGACATATAGTCCTGCTGCTCAAACAGCTCTATGGACTTCAGAGCAACGCTGCAGGCTAATGCATTTCCCATAAAAGTAGGGCCGTGCATCAGGGCATGGGTAGGATTGTCATCATAAAAGCCCTGATATACCTTGTGGTTGGCCACAGTTACAGCATGGCCCATATATCCGCCGGTCAGAGCCTTTCCAAGGACCAGAATATCCGGCAGGACCAAATCTGCCACAAAGCGGTTTCCCGTACGGCCAAAACCAGTTGCAACTTCATCGAAAATAAGCAGCACGCCATACTGACTGCAAAGCTCTCTGGCACGTTTTAAAAAGGAAATATCATACATCCGCATACCGCCGGCTCCCTGCAGCAGCGGCTCCACCAGAAAACAATTGAGACGGTGGTGATACTGTGCAAAAGCTTTTTCCAAAGCTTCTATTTCCGTGGGAATATGCACCACATACTGGCTCTCGCCATATGCGTTCAAAACAAAATGGTAGTCCTCGTCATCTCCCACCTCCATGGTTTTAAAGGTGTCCCCATGGTAGGCGTGTTCCAGGGACAGTACCATTGTTCGTTGGGTTTCTCCCTTGTTCATATAATATTGCAGAGCCATCTTTAGAGCTACTTCAACTGCTACGCTGCCGGAATCCGAAAAGAAACAATAATCTAAATCTCCCGGAAGCCAGCTTTCCAGTTTCTGGGACAGCCTCTGGGCAGGCTCATGGGTCAGGCCTCCCAGCATTACGTGGGAAAATTTTTCAATCTGTTCTTCCATGGCTTTATTCAGCTCAGGATGCTTATAGCCGTGGATAACACTCCACCAGGAAGAAACCGAATCAATCAGCTTCTGGTCTTCGGTATAGAGATAAACACCCTGGGCGTCTACAATCTTATAAGGAGACTTCATTGTTTTCATCTGTTCGTAAGGATACCAAATCATTCCTATTCCACCTCCCAATTATTTATACAGGGATTCCAATACTGCAAAAGGAATCTCCAAATCCCTGTCCCCGTCTTTCACGCAAGCCAGGACCTTTAATCCTGTCATAGTTTCGCACATAAACAGATTATCTTCATGCAGTGTATTGCCAGTCTCAAAATGATTGAAAATAATGCCTTTTACCGGAATATGGCGGGCTTTCATATATTCTACGGTCAACACAACGGAATTGATGGTTCCCAGTCCGGCATCGGCAATTATCAGACAGTTTAAGGCACGGGCCTGGATAAAATCTTCCAATTGAATCTTCTGTTCATCAAAACGAAGAGGGCAAAGAATTCCTCCTGACCCTTCTGCTGTTATATAATCATATCTTTCCTGCAAATGGTCAAAAGCCTGAAGAGCCTTTTCCATTTCAACCGGATTCCCCTCTATTTTTGAGGCCAGATGAGGAGAAACTGCGGTTTCGTAAATATAGGGACACATTTCTTCTAAAGGCTGTTGGATACCGGAAACTGTCTTTACATGCAAAGCGTCTCCCGGAATCAGGCTGCCATCCGGTCTGCGGTCATTTCCGCTCATGGCCACTTTATAATAAGCAGCATTTTTCTTGTTTTCCCAAAGCTTTTTCAGAATCAGGCCTGTTACATAGGTCTTTCCCATATCTGTACCTGTTCCTGTGACAAATAAATTTTTACTCATTGCAAAATTTCACCTCGTATCCCAATTCTTTTAACATTTCCATATCTGTCTTGGTGGTAATTCCGGCGGTTGTCAGCATGTCTCCGGAAATTGCAGCGTTTGCGCCGGAGGTAAAGCAGCTTTCTCCCTTATCTTCCAGCAGGCCTCTGCCTCCCGCCAGACGGATAGAGGCATCCGGCAGAATAAAACGATAAACTGCCACAATCCGCCGCATATCTTCTTCCTTTAATTTCTCATTACTCTCCAAAGGGGTGCCCGGAATTGGATTAAGCATATTGACCGGAACACTTTTCACACCCAGTTCACGCAAAGTCATAGCCATATCAATTCTGTCTTCTACTGTTTCCCCAAGCCCCATGATTCCGCCGCTGCAAACCGAAAGTCCTGCTGCCTGGGCGGCCTGGACTGCATGCACCTTATCCTCAAAAGTATGAGTGGTACAGATATTTGGAAAATTTCGCCGGGAGGTTTCCAGATTGTTGTGGACCCTGGATACTCCGGCTTCTTTTAATTTCCGAAACTGCTGTTCATTCAGAAGGCCAAAGGAAACACAGACAGAAATTCCTACTTCTTTTCGGATTCTGCGGACTACCTGGCACATTTCTTCTATTTCTTCGTCAGACAGACGTTTGCCGGAGGTAACGATAGAATAACGAAGCACTCCCTGCTCATGATTGATTTTTGCCTGAGCCAGAATTTCTTCTGCGGAAAGCAGGGGATACTGTGCTGCTCCCGTATGATTGTGAGCAGACTGGGCACAAAATTTACAATTTTCAGAGCAGCGCCCGCTTTTTCCATTTATAATGGTGCAGATGTCAAATTGATTTGAGCAAAAATATCTCCGGATTTCATCGGCGCTTTCACACAATGGAGTAAGAGGCTGCTGGTACAAAAACATGGCCTCTTCTTTGGTAATCTGCTCTCCCCTTAATACTTTTTCTGTTAATGCTTTTAACCCTGTCATGTATTATCATCTCCTGTTCTGTTTTATAACGGGAATCAATCGTTTCCCCAGTATAGCTCCAAGGATACACAGTGCAATATCCCCCGGTACAGCCAAGATAAAGCAGTATAAAAACAGAGGCCATAAGCCAATTGGCGTACCAAGATAAAAATTGCTCATCAAATAGTAATAAACCATACCAAAGGCATACACAATGCCAAGTCCGATAAAGTTTGCAGCAAGCAGACGCTTATAGCCGGGCTTAGGTACTTTATTAGCAATCACTCCCGTAACATAGGAAGCCACGGCGAAGCCGATGATATAGCCGAAACTGGGCTTTAAAACATAATAAGGTCCTCCGCCTTCTGCAAAGATAGGCAGTCCCAAAAGTCCCAATACTATGTAAATTCCCACAGCCGCAGCTCCTAATCTGCCTCCCATCAAAAGACCGGCCAGCATAGTAAAGAGCAGCTGCAAGGTAAAGGGCACAACGGGAATCGGAATCCGGATAAATGCTCCTACAGCAATGAGTGCCACAAATAAAGCGCATAAAATTAAGTCTCTGGTTTTTCCTGTTTTCATTTTTTCACTCCTGTTTCGTAACAAATATTCGTTTTATCCGTAAGGAATCTCCTCTTTAAGGAGGGTAATGTGCTACACGTTCACCTGATTATCCTGACAGCCATTTTAATATAGCATAAAAAGCAGGGATTGTAAACCAATTATTGACAATTAAGTTTACAATCCCTGCTTGACTTTTATTACCTACCGGACAAAGATATACCTGCTGCTTAAGGATTAAATCACGGATAAGCCGCAAACTAAATCGCAGCAAAATTGGACGGGGTATACTTTTTTACACCCCGTTTTTCCCGCAAATATCACGAAGACAGCATTTTTCGCAGTAAGGCGTTGTTCTGGCTGTACAGACGTCTCTTCCATGGTATACCAGTCTGTGGCAGAAATCGCTGCCTTCCTCTGGCGGTATGATTTTCCAGAGAGCCATCTCCACTTTTTTTTGTTCTTTTATGTTATCCACCAATCCTATACGGTTTACCAGGCGGATACAGTGGGTATCCGTCACAATAGCAGGCTTGCCGAATACATCCCCCATGATTAGGTTCGCACTCTTTCTTCCTACTCCGGGAAGCTTTAAAAGAGCATTGAAATCTTCCGGAACTTTTCCCCGGTACTGGTCCTTCAGAATCTTCATGCAGGCGCTTATATCCCGGGCCTTACTTTTACCAAGCCCACAGGGTCGGACAATCCGCTCAATATCTTCCACGGGGGCTTCGGCCAGAGCGTCCACGTCAGGATATTTGGCATATAAATCTTCTACTACCACATTGACCCTTGCATCAGTACACTGGGCAGCCAGCCGTACGCTTACCAAAAGCTTCCAAGCGTCGTCATAATCCAGGGTACAGCCTGCTTCCGGATATTCCTTTTTTAAACGTGCAATCACCTCAAGGGCCAGCTCTTCTTTTGTCATGGTATTCTCCTTTTTCATCTTGTTTTTATATTTTTCTTTTCCTATTATACGGAAAATCAGAGGGCTTTTCCATACTTATTTTTTGTTGACACTAAAATAATGAACATATATCATAAACAAGAAAATAAGCTTTTTTGCAAAATGATGTGAGGATATATGATGGATAAGCGAAAGACTTTTGCTGAGAACGTCTTACCTTCAGTGTACAGTTTAATAAGTCAATTTGAAGTTTCAAGGAGGTTTCTTTATGAAGCAGCGCATACTAATTATTGAAGATGATTTTACCATTCAAAAGCAGTTAAAAAATCTTTTGTCAGGTAATGGCTATCAGGTCGATGCAGTCACGGATTTTTCAAAGACAATCCAACAGCTAAAGGCTTTTTCACCTCATCTGGTTCTGCTGGATATAAAATTACCGGGAAATAACGGTTTTGATATATGCTCACAAATCCGTACCTTTTCTGATATGCCTATTGTGTTTGTTACAAGCAGCAGCACAGATATGGACGAATTAAACAGTATCATGTTAGGTGGGGATGCCTTTATCACAAAGCCCTATCATACAGCTATTTTACTTGCCAAAATTGCTGCATTGTTGCGGCGGGCTTATCCTTCCGGACAGGGGGAGGTGTTTACATGGAAGGGTGCGGATTTGCACTTGGAAAGCAGCGTAATAGAATATCATGGACAGAAAGCTGACCTGACCAAAAATGAATTAAAAATTCTATATTATCTCTTTAAAAACGCCGGAAAAATATGCCCTCGCAGTGACATTGTGGATTTTCTCTGGGACAACCGGCTTTACGTTGATGATAACGCACTAAGCGTCAATATAGCCCGCATCCGTGAAAAACTGGCATCTATTGGTTTGCATCAATTTATTAAAACAAAACACAGGCAGGGGTACACATTATGAATGGTAAGCAATACCTGAAAAATCAACTGCCTGTTATATTTCTCCATCTTCTGGGCATGTCTGCACTTGCTCTTTTTTTGATTGCAAGCGGAAATGAGCTACAGACCGTTTTATTTATTTCGATTGTCTGGCTGCTTGTCCTCACCATATGTCTGCTGTCTTTTTATCTTACACGAAAAAGACGTCTCAATAAATTGCTGGACATGGCCCGGCAATTAGAGGAACGGTATCTGCTGCCTGAAATCATGCAGGTGCCGGAAAGAGCCGAGGAACAGGTATTCTATCAAATTATGAAAATGGCTGAAAAATCCATGCTGGAACGGATAGGCCTGGTACAGAGGGAGCGAAAAGAATATAAAGAATACATTGAGCAATGGATACATGAAATAAAGACTCCTATTACAGCTATGAAACTGATTTGTGAAAATAACCGCTACCCTTTTACCAGGGATTTCATGGCAGAATTGGAAAAGGTTAATCGCTTCACGGAGCAGGCTCTTTATTACGCCCGCAGTGAACATACAGAAAAAGATTATTCTATCCGTGAAATCAATCTTGGTCATGTAGTACATGCTGCCATTGCAGATAATAAATATCTTTTGCGGCAAAACCATGTGGCCATTACAATAGACCCTATGGAACACAGCGTTTATACGGATGACAAGTGGGTACGCTTTATTTTAGACCAGATTATCAGTAACGGGGTAAAATATCGCAGAGCCCGGCCAACCTTACATTTCTTTACCGTAAAGGAAAATGACAAAATTATCTTGTCTGTGGAGGACAACGGCATAGGCATACCGCAAAGCGATTTACCTCGTGTATTTGAAAAAGGGTTTACCGGCCAAAACGGACGAAGGATTCACAGTTCTACCGGAATTGGCCTGTACCTTTGCAAGCGTCTTTGCGATAAGCTTGGAATAGGAATATCTGTCAATTCCCAAGGCAAAGGAACTATCCTTTCTCTGTCCTTTCCTATCAATGATTTTATTAACGGAGCGCAGGGCTGACAAACAGGTGCGGAATGAAAAAGAATCCTGCCCGGAGGGCTTGTTTTTCTATAGGAAATTCAAAGAAATTTCCTATAGAAAAACTTCTTACGATTTTGTAAGAACTGTGTAAGAAAACATGATACAAAAATTCATGTATACCCATTATAATACTTTCTAGGAACAGGATATGTACACTGAAAAGGAAGTTTCCAACATGCTCAGGGGGAGGAAGAAAAAATGGCACCTATTTTAAAATTGGAGCATATCCAGAAATACTATGGAAATGAAGGCAATATCACAAAGGCGATTAAGGATATTAGTTTTTCCGTGGAAGCCGGTGAATTTTTAGGAATTATGGGAGCTTCCGGCTCCGGAAAAACCACTCTGCTAAATTGCATTTCTACCATTGACACCGTAAGCGCCGGGCACATCTATTTAAATGGAACAGATGTTACCGAGATAAAGCCCAGAGCC
>CABSEJ010000008.1 GCA_902476765.1 uncultured Blautia sp. | reverse complement strand
CCTTTGTCTGTATTATGGCAGCTACGGCCGCCTCTTGTTTGAAAGAATTGAAAGAGCTTCCGGCACAGCTTATGCGCCCAGAAGCTCCAAAGGTAGGAAAAAGAGTGCTGTTGGAGCATATGCCCTTCCTTTGGAAACGGCTGAACTTTACTACAAAATCTACTTTCCGGAATATTTTCCGTTATAAAAAGCGGCTTTTTATGACTATCTTCGGAATTTCCGCTACCATGGCCCTGCTGGTTACAGGATTTGGCCTTAGGGATTCCATCATTGATTTGGCGGAAATTCAATACGATAACATCCAGCTCTATGATGCCATGGTTACCCTTAGCGGAACAGACCAGGAGAAAGCAGATTTGGAAAAATGGATAGAGAAGGAAAAGGAGGTTCAGGCCTCCACCATGGTACATATGGAAATGGTAGATACAGAAACAGACCAGGGAAGCGGAGAAGTCTATCTTTGTGTGCCGGAACATGTATCAGATTTTCAGGAAATGACGGTACTGCAAAACAGGACTACAGAGGAAACCTATTCCATGGATGACCAGGGAATTCTTCTTACGGAGTGGATGGCACAAACCCTGGAAGTGGAAAAGGGTGACAGCATTTCGCTCCAAAAGGAAAACGGTCAGTCTGTAGAGGTAAAGGTAAGTGGAATTGTAGAAAATTATATTATGAATTATGCCTATATGTCTCCTGAACTTTACCAGAATCTTTACGGCCAGCAGACAGAGTACGAGGTAATGTATATTAAGCTGACAGAAGAAGGAAAAACCCAGGAGCAGCAGATAGGTATGGCCCTTCTCCAACAGCCGGGAGTTTATAATGTAAGCTATACCTCTGACCAGAAACAAGAAATTAACGATATGCTCCAGGCACTGGTGCTGGTGGTAATTGTGCTGATTATCACAGCGGCTCTTCTGGCCTTCGTGGTACTTTATAATCTGAACAATGTAAATATTACAGAGAGAAGAAGGGAGCTTGCCACGCTGAAGGTGCTGGGCTTCTACGACCAGGAGGTGGCGGCCTATGTTTATCATGAAAATATTATTCTGACCATTATGGGAATTGTGGTAGGAGTATTCTTGGGAATCATTCTCCACCAATATATTATCCATACCATCAGGGTGGACATGGTAATGTTCGGCCAGAAGGTATCCCTTATCAGCTTCCTTATCAGCGCTCTATTAACCGTAATATTCTCCGCCTTTGTGAATTTCGTCATGTACTTCAAACTGAAAGAAATTAACATGGTAGAATCTTTAAAGAGTGTGGAGTAAAAAATAAGGCGTACAAGCAGAAAAGAATGGGCCACAAGAAGATATAGAGATTTTTAATAGGGGTGTCCCGAAAGAAATGCCGCTTTTAAGCAATGGTAAAGAAAAGCGGCATTTTCTTGGGGACACCTCTTGCTGGTTGCTGGTCTCGCCTGGCCGAAATTGTTTTAAAAGATGCAGTTTAGGTTAAGCTCAACAATTAAGTTCTAAGTCTTTGGAAAGGTGTTGTTTAAAATACTTCCTAAAAGATGGCGGTCTGTATCCGTAGTAATAATGTCTGCGATTTTCTTTTTGTTGAATTTTTTAAGAATATTGTGGACCTGAGATTTTACGGTACTCATTTCCACACAGCGCATTTCGCAGACATCCTTTTTGCTGTACCCATTAGACAAAAGATACAGAGTGTCCAGTTCCCTGGGGGTCAGCGTTGACAGCAGATTCAACATGAACAGAAAGCTGCTCTCATAGGTTTTTACTCTCTGGAATTCATTGCGTATTTTATCTGCAATTTCCGGCCGAATAGGAGACGAATTATGGTAAGCGCCGATTACTCCGCTTATAATATCTTCTTCAGAAGAATTTTTCAAAATATAATCACAGGCACCTAACCGGAAAGCAGAAAAAATCAATTCATCCTCTTCATATACAGTCAGAATAATGATTTTTATTTGGGGATTTTCAGCCAGGATTTCACCGGTAGCCCGGATACCGGCATCTTTGCATTCCATTTCAATATCCATAAGAACAACATCCGGCTTTAGTTTTTTGGCTAAAGCGCAGGCTTCTGTTCCGGATTCAACATCACCGACCACTTCGATAGAGGGGTGACTATTTAAGATTTTCAGGTACCTTTTTCGGATAGGTGCCACATCTTCTGCAATCAATACTTTAATTTTTTCATTCATATCATAAGTTCCTTTTTTGTGAGTTTTTCAGAATAAGTGATTTTTGGCTTTTGGGCCAGGGGTAGTATAATGCGAACTGAAGTTCCTGCTCCCGGAGTGCTGGTTACATCAATTTTCCCTTCATGGGCATGTATAATTTTATAGGTCAGAGTCAGGCCAATCCCCCAGTGCTTGGAATAGGGATGAGAGGAATAAAATGGAAGAAAAATCTGAGCTAAGTTTTCCTTGGAAATTCCCTTTCCCGTATCTTCTATTTCAATCCATACCCAATTATTGTTTGTTTTTACACTACAAGAAAGTGTTTTTTTATCTGCAGGCATGCCTTCCATGGCATCTATGGAATTCCGGATAATATTATGAAGAGCCTGCCCCATATACACAGGGTCAACAAAGGCAATAGAAGCTTGTTTCGGAAAATTCCGGATAACTTTTATGTCTGTAAGCTCTATCGAAAAACCTTCTAATGTTTCTTCTAAAAGATTCTGCAGCGAATAAAGCTTCAGATTTAAAGCGCTGGTTTTGGTACTGCGGTGTATCTCATCTATACGGTCATAGAGGATTTGGCATCTTTTCTTTATATCCTCCAGAATTTCATTGCCTTCCAGGTCTGGCAAAAGCTCTAGTTCTGATTCCAGAGCCAGAATCTCATTTTTTATATAATGGCAGAATATCTTAGATGTTGTTTCAGAGGAACTGATTTCTTTTGAAATACTGAATTCATTCAAAGACATTTGATTTGTCAGCCTTGTTAGTCTATAAGTGCAATAAGTTACGAATGCTGCAGCTCCAATAAGAAAGAAAGGAAGAAATTCATAAAAAAGGGAGTTGCTGCTTAAATGTATAGAACGGTAGGTATAAGTGCCTGAAATTTTAGAGATTTTCAGGCAGAAAGCAGGCACAGAGGAGATAAAGAATACATATACCATAGAAAAAATCCCGTAACTGATACATAAAAATAAATAATTAAAGCGAAACAGCTTGAGCTTAGGAGCTGTCGCAAGTGCAATCAATAAGCATACCATACAGGACAGTACCATAAGGCTGTTGCAGATGCGTGTGATACTTTCTATCAATAATTCCAGATTTCGGTATTGGGCAGCTGTCATATAATCAGGGTATAAAAAGTAATAGGTTTTTAAATTCAGAGCCGGATCATATAAAAGAAGGAGCCCGGCGCTGTAAATCCATACAAAGGCTTTTGCGGAGCTTTCTATGATTCTGTGCCTGGGTTTATAAAAGGAGAAAGTAAAGTAAATACTGATTATCACAATACCCAGGCTGGAAAGGTTCATCAGACGAACCAGATTTGTTTTGCTGATATTAAAAAAGAACAGACTTCTCCATATAAAATTAGGAAGATAAAAATATGTTTTTGTAAGATTATAGTAATAGGTATCTTTAGAAATATAGATAATCATGGTGATTAAAGCCGCAAAATAGGACAAAAGCAACAGAACCAAAGTACCATGATTTCTATTGCCTTTCAGATAAACAATAATAAGAAATAATATAAGAACCAAAATCAGGATAAGAAAATAAAACATAAAATCCCCCCTTCTATGTATGAATTTTAGCATAAACATGCAGTGAGAAAAAGGTGGATAAAATTTCAACCTGCTCGTTTTAGAAATTCTATGATATTGTCAATATAGCAAAAGAAATCAGACAGGTCAAGGCAGATAATAAAGCAGAGACCTAATCAAGTAAGGAGGATGACAGGTATGAAATGGAGAAAAGCAGGAGTAATGTGTTTAAGCGCAGTATTAAGTATGTCTGCATTAGCAGGATGTGATGGAGAAAGTGAAAAAGGCAGTCAGGAGACATCTGACGGTAAAGTGAACCTGAAATATTATATCTGGAGCGACGGTGAAAATTACACCAGGGAAATTGTAGATAACTATAATAACAGCCAGGATAAAGTGAACGTAGAGCTGATTAGTCTTCCCAATGAAACTTACGATGACAAGTTAAAGGTTATGCTTTCCGGAGGAAGTGACGCTGATATTGTGAATCTTCGCTCCTTAAATTTGGTAACCCAGTTTCAGACGGCAGGTGCCCTTTCTGACATTACAGATATGGTTAAGGACAGTGATTTAGATGTAAGTAAGTATGGTTCCATCTGGGATTCCTGTTATCCTGACGGAAAAGTATCTGCCCTTCCTATGCGGACCTCCTGTTGGATATTATTCTATAACAAGGATTTACTGGAGGAGGCAGGGCTTACTATGCCGGAACAGCTTACCTGGGAAGAATACGGAGAAATGGCAAAACAGCTTACTTCCGGCGATGGCACTCAATACGGCGGATGTTGGGTAGACTGGAATATTTACCAGGCTATTGGAACACAGGCGGGAACTTATCTCAATGACGATGACTTGACAAACGTGCAGACGGGAATAGAGTATCTGCATAAATTTATTGTAGAAGACCAGTCCCATGTACCGTTGGCAGAGGTAAAAGCTAATGACAGCCAGTATCTGACAGATTTTGAGAATGGGCGAGTTGCTATGCTTCCTCAGGGAGAATGGCTGTTTAATATGCTGCTGACAGATATTAAAGACGGAAAAACAGACGTGAACTGGGATGTTGCGCCGCTTCCGGTGCCGGTAGGCACAGAGCCGGGTACTACCTGGGGAGCTATTCAGTTTGCAGGAATTCCTAAAGATTCTAAACATCAGGAAGAAGCCTATGATTTTCTGCAATATCTTTGCGGCGATGGCGGAGCAGGTGTAATGCCTGAGTTCGGAATTCTTCCTGCCTATTCCAGCGAATCCGGTGAAGAGGCATTTAATGAGGCTGTGGGAAATGAGAATGCAACGAAGGTAGTATTTAGCGCTAAGAAAATGCCGGAGGCTCCAGCCTACGATAAATACAGCGATTTAATCACTGCGTTTACGGAGAATACGGAACTGTATCTATATGGTGAAAAAGGAATCGATGAGACAATGGCTAATTTTGAAAAGCAGCGGGAAGACATTATGAGTGAGTAGGCCACCTTTTCATAAAGCCAGGGGGGGAGCTGTCGCAGGGAACAGAAATTAAGGATATGCGACAGCTCTTTCTTCTTTAAAAAAGAGAGGGTACCTTCTTTGGACAAGTGTACCCACTGGCCTGGAGTACCCTTATCCGGAAAGGATTCAGCATAAGGTGAGGATATATGATAAAAAAGAATACGATGAAAAACTATTTAAAAGGCTATTTATTCCTTTTGCCAAACTTTATTGGATTTTTTATATTTATGGCCATACCCATTATTATGGGTCTGGTAATTTCCTTTACTGACTATAACGGATTTAGCCAGTTTAACTTTATTGGACTTAAAAATTATATAGATATGTTTCAGGACGAATATTTTCTGGTGTCTTTAGGAAATAACCTTTTGTATACCGCAGTCACAGTGCCGGGGATTGTTGTGTTTGCGCTCCTTCTGGCGGTGGCAGTCAATACAGGCATACGGTGCAGCGGACTTTTTAAAACCATGTTTTTCTTGCCCAATATCAGTTCTATGGTAGCTGTGGGGATTGTATGGGCTATGCTTTTTAATCCCACTATGGGACCAATCAATAATTTTTTAAGGTCTTTGGGAATAGAGAATCCGCCGCAGTGGATCTCAGCTTCTGATTCTGCCCTTTGGTCCATTATGCTGGTGGACATATGGAAAAAGGCGGGATATTATATGGTAATTCTGTTGGCGGGCCTTCAGTCTATACCGAAACAGCTTTATGAGGCTGCATCTATTGACGGGGCCGGGGCGGTTAAAAAATTTTTTAAGATTACCCTACCCATGCTCTCCCCCACTATGTTTATGGTAATGGTATTATGTATTATTCAGTCCTTCCAGGTATTTGACCTGGTAAATATTATGACACAGGGCGGACCGGGGCGCTCTACCAATGTGTTGGTGTTTCGGATTTATCAGGAGGGATTCCAGAAATTACAGTTTGGATATGCATCTGCAATGGCTTACTTCCTGTTTTTAATCGTGCTTATTGTTACTTTGATTCAATTCAGAGGGCAGAAAAAATGGGTCAATTACTAAGGAGTGTGGGATATGAGTAAGAATACGAAAATAAGAATTTCTCATGGCCTTCTCTTTGTAGTGCTGTTGGCATTGGGAATTACCATGATTATACCTTTTGTGTGGAGTCTCTCTGCATCTTTTAAGAATAATAATGAAATTTTTTCCTATCCGGTAAGTTGGATTCCACAAGTGTTCCGGTGGTCTAATTATCAGGAGGTTTGTGAAAGGATTCCGTTTATCACCTATTATTTAAATACCTTAAAATTAGCAGTGATTGTTACATTGGGACAGCTTTTCACATGCTCTCTGGCAGCTTATTCATTCAGCAAAATGCATTATCCGGGAAGAGATAAGATTTTTTTATGTTATCTGGCCACTATGATGGTGCCTTGGCATGCTATTATGATCCCTCAGTTTTTGGTGGTGAAAAATCTGGGGCTTAATGATTCCCACTGGTCATTGATATTGATTAATTTGTTTAGCGCATTCGGTGTATTTCTTCTCCGTCAGTTTATGCTTGGAATTCCCGGGGAACTTTCTGAGGCAGCCCGGATGGACGGCTGTGGAGAGCTTAAAATTTACTCTAAAATTATTCTTCCCATGTCAAAGCCGGGAATCGCTACTTTGACCGTGTTTACGTTTAATTTTATGTGGAATGATTATATGGCGCCTATGATTTACCTTACTTCAGACAATTTAAGGACAATACAATTAGGGCTGGCAGCCTTTCGCACCCAATATGGCTCAGAGTATGGACTGATTATGGCGGGAACCGTATGCGCTTTGATTCCTATGCTGCTGATATTTATTGTGGGACAGAGATATTTAGTGGAGGGAATTGCATTTTCCGGTCTTAAAGGCTGATGATTGGAAAAGAGAGAAATGGGAGACAGCTTATGAGAACTATTTTGATATTGATGGATTCTGTCAACAGGAGATTTCTAAAAACTTATCATTCTCATGCTAAGGGAATCACTCCTAATATAGACAGATTTTCTGAGGACTGTGTAAGATTTGACAATCATTTTATAGGGTCTGCTCCCTGTATGCCTGCCAGGAGAGATATTATGACAGGCAGAATGAATTTTTTGGAGCGGAATTGGGGAGGTATAGAGCCTTTTGACATTACATTGCCAGGGGAGCTGAGAAAGAACGGAGTTTTTACCCATATTATTACAGACCATGCCCACTATTTTGAGACAGGCGGGGAAAACTATTGTCAGCTTTTTGATACCTGGGATTTCCAGAGAGGACAGGAGCAAGACCCCTGGATTTCAAAAGTAAATAGACCAGCGATAGACCAGACTTCATATGGCAGAAAGTCTGCCCAACATCTGTTAAACTATACTGCTTATTCCATTGCAGAGGAAGATTACCCTACACCCAGGACCTTTCGTTCTGCCTGCCAATGGGCGGCGGACAATAAAGGGTGTCAGGATTTTTTCCTTATGGTTGAAGCCTTTGACCCTCATGAGCCTTTCGAAGCTCCCAGGGAGTATCTGGATTTATATGGAGATACTTATCAGGGGCCGGAATTTAACTGGCCCGGCTATAATCCTTTAACAGAGCCTCAGGAGGCGGTGGAGCATCTGAAAAATTCTTATCTGGCTGCTCTTACCATGGCAGATAAATGGCTGGGGAAATTTATAGAAGCATTAAAAGAAAATAATCTATATGAGGATACGCTGATTTTGCTGACTACAGACCATGGCCTTATGCTGGGAGAACATGGCTATATTGCCAAGAATTTTATGCATGCTTACAATGAGTTAAGTCATCTGCCCTTGTTAGTAAAAATGCCAGACGGGAAATATAAAGGGCAGCATAGAGCGCAGCTTACCCAAAATGTGGATTTGATGCCAACAATATTAGAACACCACCGAATTTCCGTGTCCCACAGAGTAAGAGGGAAAAGTTTGTTTTCTTATATAAGGAACCGGGCACCTTCCAGAGAGCAGGTTATTTATGGTTGGTTTGGAAGAGCGGTTAATGTATATGACGGACGTTTTACTTATTTCAGGGCGCCAAAGAATAAAGATAATAAGCCCTGCCATCAGTATTGTGGAATTCCCTCTACATTGGGAAGGTATTTCGGCGAGGATTATGCCGGAGAAATAGAGATGGGAAGATTCCTGCCCTATACGGACTATCCCGTCTATAAAATTCCTGCGAAAGAGGAAAAAGACTGGTGGGGAGATTTAAAGGATGTTATGGAATCTAAGTTATTTGATTTGCAGGAAGATTATGAGCAGAATAAGCCTTTGAAAAATAAAGAATTGGAACAAAAAATGTGTAAAAAGTTAATGGCAGGGATGAAAGAGGCCCAGGCACCTGGGGAGCAATATGAAAGATTGGGACTGACAGGAGGAATGGTATGAGAGGAAAAAAGCCTAATATTATTTTCTTTTTTTCAGACCAACAGAGATGGGATACTGCGGGATGCTACGGACAGCCGGCTGAGGTAACGCCTAACCTGGACAGGCTTGCCAGGGAAGGTACGAAATTTGCAAACGCTTTTACCTGTCAGCCGGTATGCGGTCCTGCCAGGGCCTGTCTGCAGACTGGCCGGTATGCGGTAAATCTTGGTTGTTACAGAAATAATATAGCTTTGGGAAAACATGAAAAAACTCTTGCCCACTATTTGAGTGAAGCGGGCTATAAAGCGGGCTATGTGGGTAAATGGCATCTTGCGTCTACAGGAGATGCTTCCCATATGGATATAGAATCTGAGGTACAATATATTACCAGAGGCGTTCCAGAAGAGAGAAGAGGAGGCTACAGGGATTTTTGGATTGCTTCTGACGTGCTGGAGGCTACTTCTCATGGATATGGAGGTTATCTGTTTGATGAAAAAGGAGAAAAAGTAGAATTCACAGGATACCGGGCAGACGCAGTGACAGACTATGCATTGTCTTACATAAAAACGTGGAAAAAAGATGAACCTCATTTTTTATTTTTATCTCATATAGAACCTCATCATCAAAATGACCACAATTGCTTCCAGGGACCAGAAGGTTCCAAAGAGGAGTTTGCCCAATTTACCCCGCCTCAGGATTTGCTCCATGCGCCGGGGAATTGGGGAAGTGACTGGAAGGAACAATATCCGGATTATTTGGGCTGCTGCAAAAGGCTGGATAAAAATTTAGGGCGGATTATGGATTGCATAGAAGAAATGGGAATCAAAGAAGACTGCATTTTAATTTATACCAGTGACCATGGTTCCCACTTTAAAACCAGGACAGTGGAATATAAACGTTCCTGCCATGATTCCAGTATTCATATCCCTCTTGTGATATGGGGAGGTAAAAATACTGAAAGCGGATTTAATACAGGAAAAACGGAAACAGCCCTTGTAAGTCTTATAGACCTGCCTCCGACAATATTAAGAATGGCAGGGATTCCTGTTCCTGCCTGTATGCAGGGAAGGCCGGTGCAGGAAATTTGGGAAGCCGGAATAGGAAAGACAGAGAAAAAATGGCAGCAGGAAATTTTTCTGCAGATAAGTGAAAGTCAGGTGGGAAGATGCATACGAACTGAAAAATACAAGTATTCCGTGAGAGCCTATGACAAAAATGGTTGGCTGGATGCTGATTCAGATACATACAGAGAGGAATACCTATATGACTTAGAAAAAGACCCCTGGGAGCTGAATAATCTTGTATTGGATAAGGAGTATGAAAGGGTACGAAAGCAGCTTGGAGAAAGATTGAGGGAAAGAATGGAAGAGGCAGGAGAGAAGCCGCCTTGCATATTACCTGCATATAAAAATAATACGGTGATGTATGGAATGAATGGAAAATTCGAAGACCTTCTGCAGCATCCGCATACAAGAGAAGCAGTAATGAAAATCCTGCCAAAAGGATTTTTAGAGACAATTTATTGCAGTAAGGATAATTCCTTAACGGCAGCTCAAATAGGAAAAAAATATAAAAAAGAATTGGGTGACGATTTTGCAGAAGGTTTTTTGGACACTATATTCCGATTAGAATTTAATCTTTCATAGTAAGGGTAAGGGGGAAAAGCAATGGAATTTGTAAGAGTCAAGGGAGATAAATTTTTTTATAAAGGTAAGCCGTTGTTGTTTAGAGGTTTGGGAATTGGGTCCTGGCTGAATATGGAGCATTTTATGCTGGGTATCCCTACGCCGGAAAAGCAAATAAAGGAGGCTTTTACAGAATGTTTTGGACAGGAGAAAAGTGAAAGCTTTTTTGAAGATTTTGTTACCTCCTTTGTGGGGGAGGAGGATTTTAAGTTCCTGAAAAAATTGGGCATCAATTTATTAAGAGTACCATTTAACTATCATTGGTTCCTGGATGATGAAAATCCGGCTGTCTTTAAAGAGGAAGGATTTCGCCATTTTGACAGGCTGTTAAAGCTTTGTACTGAATTTGAAATTTTTTTGATGCCAGACCTGCATGCTGCTCCGGGAGGACAGAATCCTGACTGGCATTCTGATAATCAAACAGGAACGCCTCAATTTTGGCAGTATGGGATTTTTCAAGAGCAAATTGTAGAGATGTGGAAGGCCATAGCAAAAAGATACGCAAACCAGCCGTATTTACTGGGATATGATATTTTAAACGAGCCTTATTTGATACCACCTAAAGGGGGGATGCTCCAAACTTTTTATGAAAATGTAACACAGGCTATACGGCAGGTGGATGTAAACCATATTATTTTACTGGAAGGTGATTTCTTTGCTATGGATTTTTCTGCCATACAAGAATTGAAAGATGAGCAGACTGCAATTACCTTTCACTTTTATCCAACAGTTTGGGAAGCAGATTTATGTGATATAGACTACCCTAGACAGAAGAGAAGAGATATTTTTGAAGACAGATTTTATAAAATGCTTTCAAACATGCAGAAATTCAGAAGGCCTCTCCTGTGCGGAGAAGCAGGATATGATATTGCGGGACACCAGCTCTGGCATGTTATGGAAATGATAGAGGATACATTAGAGCTGTTTGAAAAATATCAGGTATCCTGGACTTTGTGGAGCTATAAAGATGCTTGCTTTATGGGAATTGTTTATCCTAAGAAAGAATCTGCCTGGATGGAGTTTGCACGGGAAATTCATAGGCAATGGACCCATTATAAAGAAATGGAAATGGGGAAAGCCCTGGTAGAACAAATGTGCCGGTATTTTCCGGGAGAAGTTTCAGAGAAATTAAAATATGAGTTGCAGTTTCGGCAGCGAGCCTTATTGTTTACGCTTCAAAAGGAACAAATTCTAAAACCCCAGCTGCTGCGCTGGGGCTGGAAAAAAATAAGCCAGATGCCAGCCTCTTTTCGGATGGAAAACTGCGGATATTATAAGGAGTATGAGGAGCTTCTGGCCAAATTCACAATGGATAAATATTCATAATATACCCTCAGTGTACAAAGAGCAGCTTGGCCTGTGTACACTGAGGGTATGTTCTAGGTGGACTTCTTTTGCTCCAGTTAACGGTTGATAGCAGCGCATTATGGAAAATCTGGAAGTTCAGCGTGTCTCCGAAAGGGAGATTTCATTGACGCCATTTTCTACTGTCCTTACGACATCCATGAACTTGTAACGGAAGAATACCTATCCAAAATACTCTGGGAATTGAATGAGGAACACAAGGAGCTGCTCTTTCTTTGCGCTGTCTGGCGGTTTAGCTCAATAAGGATTGCTAAAATACGGAATCAAAGCGACTGGAACATCCGCAAGGTGCGTGGCACGATGCTCAAAAAGATACGAAAAAAGCTGCTTCCTGCACTTTTGGATAAGGCAGAAAAGCAACAGCCAATGACCTCATTGGAGAAAGATTTTTTAGAAGAAAATATGACGAAGATTGATTCTAAAGAAAAGAAATCGTATAATTGATAATATAAATTGAAGTTATTTAGGTTACAATACATGAGGTAGGGGTTTGTATATGAAGAACCTTTTTGAACGCACCCCATGACAGACCGATGGCGGTCAACATGAGCTTTCAGCGGGAATATGCGGAGCGATATGAATGGATGAAACAGCAGTTCATTGACTGGGCGTTTACCTATATCAACAGTTTCCTTTATTATGGGGATTATGATACACTGAACGATGAAACCAGGCAGATGATGCAGCAGAGCATGGCGGCATTCGGCGGCATAGCGCCGACTTACCATATCGCCCTGTTGGATAAGCCGACCATCGTTTGGGACTTTCATTCCCTGCTGCTGGGTATACAGATGATGTTCAGCTTTATGCTGACCGACAGCGAAAATCCGATTTAGCTTTGCAGGCACTGCACTAAAGCCTTTGCTGCAAGCAAACCAAGTGCTGTATTTTGCAGCCCTCAGTGCAAGAATAATCATAATGTTTACAAAAGCAGAGCGAGAAAAAATAGTTCTGATAAGGAATGATTGGATGGTGATACATAATGGCTGAAAATAAGAATACAAAGTTGCAGATTCGAAACAGCACGGTGGATTTTCTTGTATTTACAAAGGATGCCCATGAGGATGGTATTGAAGTTCGTGTTCAAAATCACGATGTATGGCTGACACAAAAAGCGATTGGACAGCTTTTCGATGTAGACAGAAGCGTTGTCACAAAACATTTGAAAAACATCTATGAAAGCGGCGAATTGTCCGAGGAATCAACTTGTGCAAATTTTGCACAAGTTGCGGATAACGGAAAAACCTATCAATATAAGTTTTATTCGCTAGCTGCCATAATTGCCGTTGGCTACCGTGTCAACTCCGGCAGGGCAACACAATTCAGACAATGGGCAACAAAAGTGCTGGATACTTTTGCGAAGCAAGGGTATGTTTTAGATAAAAGCCGATTGATTAACGGTCAAATCTTCGATGAGGATTATTTTGAGCACTTAATTTCTGAGATACAAGAGATTCGAGCCAGTGAGCGTCGTTTCTATCAAAAGATTACAGACATCTATGCTACTGCCGTCGATTATTCCTTTGATAGCCAAATCACGAAAGATTTCTTTGCGACAGTACAGAATAAGATGCACTATGCCGTTCACGGAAATACCGCAGCGGAAGTCATTGTAGCAAGGGCAGACCACACAAAAGAACATATGGGGTTAACCTCATGGCGCAACGCTCCTGATGGAAAAATCGTAAAAGCAGATGTGTCGATTGCAAAGAATTACTTATCCAAGGGTGAAATGCAGGAGCTTAACGAAATCGTTACAATGTATCTGGACTACGCTACAAGACAGGCACGGCGGCATATTCCCATGACGATGGCAGATTGGGCTTCCAAACTGGATGCGTTCCTGCAATTCAATGATGCAGAAGTCTTGCAAAACAAGGGTAAAGTTACAGCCGCAATCGCAAAAGCCTTTGCGGAAAGTGAGTTTGAGCAGTACCGTGTCATTCAAGATTGTCTGTATCAAAGCGATTTTGACCGTCTTGTTGCCAGCACAGAAGAAAAAAACGACTAACGACAGAAAAGGGGCTGTTGCAAAAGTAGATTAATAATCTACTGGAGCAACAGCTCCACTTTTATGTCTAAAAATAGAAAACGGACTCCGACGAGTCCGCCATCCATGTTATAAAATCCTTGAAAAGTTTATTCCCTGCTCCCTTTATTGCCTGAGGTATTAAATGGGATTTTTTTCTATCAAAATCGTATCAATGTCTTGCACACTGAGACAAAAAGATTTATAATACAATTAAATTAGAAAATTAAAAATATATCTAATAATTGTACATATAATATTGAAGCGACAAGTATAGAAAAAGGCAAAATTTATGGAAGAATACCGACAATATAACAGAAATCCGCAGCAGGGAGGAGACCTGGGGCGCATATTGGCTGCCAGAAAATATGTGCCGGTGAATACGGCGATTATTTTGATAAATATATTGGTCTTTTTTGCGGTAGAGGCCACAGGTTCCTCAGAAAATACCGGACATATGCTGGCCTGGGGAGCGGCGGGAACAAGGGATATCTATCTTGGCCATGAGTATTACAGGCTGGTAACTTCCATGTTTCTGCATTTTGGAATTCAGCACCTGGGAAATAACATGTTGGTGCTTTTTTTTATCGGTGATTGCCTGGAACGGAGCGTAGGAAAAATAAAATATTTTCTTATTTACTTTCTGGGTGGGGTGGGAGCCAATATTCTTTCCTTGTTTCTGGAAATATATAAGGGAGAATATGTTGTTTCCGCCGGAGCCTCAGGAGCAGTTTTTGCGGCCATCGGAGGGCTGCTTTATGTACTGTTAAGAAATAGAGGTCATGTGGAAAATTTTACGTCCCGGCAGATTCTTCTTCCCTTTACCATGGGATTTCCAGTACAGGAGTGGATAATGCCGCCCATATAGGCGGGCTGTTCTGCGGATTTCTCCTGGGTATATTGCTCTATCATAAACGGGCATATAAAATCTAAAGATTGAAAAGCACAGATAATTCAAGTAATCGGGAAAACTACATGAAATTCTGTCTCCTGTCCAGGAACAGAGCGGAAGAAAATCTGGCCCTTGTGAGCCTGCATGATTCTTTGGCAGATTGCAAGGCCTAAACCTGTGCCGCCTTGCTTGTGAGTTACAAAGGGCTGGAAGATATCTTTCTGATAACCGGAAGGAATGCCTGTGCCGGTATCCTTCACACAGAAATAGATATTTTCACCGTCACAGCTGAGAGTACAGGTGATAAGTCCCTGCGTACCGATGGCCTCTCTGGCATTGGTGAGAAGATTTAGCATAACCTGCCGGGTTTTCACAGGGTCTGCCTGGATAAGGGGAATGGCAGTTTCTTTCCGATAGATAAGAGAAATACCCATGGAATGGCACAGAGGCGTCAGGGAATCCACAGTCTCTCTCAATATAGCATCCAAACTGACATTTTTCAGATTCAGCTTTGCGCAGTTGTTAAAGGAAGAAAACTCTTCCAGAAGAGCGATTAAGTAATGCATATTTTCCATGGCTTTTATCCAACATTCATCCCGGGTTATATCCGGATGATGTGTCTGAAAAAGCTGCAGAAAGCTGTTGATTAAAGTGACCGGATTGCGGATTTCGTGGGAAATCTGGGACAGCATAAGTTGTTGGCGGTCTTTCAATTCTTCATACAGACGCTGATAGTCCGGTGAAGTTTTTTCTGAGGCAGCAAAGCATGATGTAGTGGTTTGCGGTTCCATAATATTCCTCCTAAAATTTTTTCTTAGTTAGTTTAGCACTGTTGCTTTTAAATGGCAAATAGAATCATAACACAAAAATAGTCAAAATTCGACACAAAAAAAGTAATATATTCCGAAAAGGATTCGGATATATAATGATGAGGAAAGGAGAAAAAAGAAATGAGTGACTGTATTTTTTGCAAAATTGCAGGTGGGGAAATTCCATCTGCAACCATCTACGAGGATGAAGAGTTCAGAGTCATATTAGACGTGGGACCGGCGGCAAAGGGACATGCACTGATTTTACCTAAGAAACATTATGCAGATTTAATTGATTTACCGGAGGAGACCGCAGCCCACGCCATGGTCTTGGCTAAAAAGGTAATTACCAAGATGAAAGATGTGCTGAAGTGTGACGGTTATAATGTAGTACAGAATAACGGTAGGGCGGCAGGACAGACGGTATTTCATTTTCATATGCATCTGATTCCAAGAATGGAAGGCGACAAAGTGGGCGTTTCCTGGACCCCGGGAACCCTGACAGACGAGGATAAAAACGATATATTATCTAAATGTTCTTTTGAGTAACAGATATGGATACAAAAGATGACAGAAGAAAAATTTCGTGAAATTTATCATCAATACTATCGCCTAGTAAACAAAGTGATTTTCAGCGTACTGCATGACGCTGACTTTTCAGAAGATGTATGTCAGGAAGTTTTTCTTAGCTTCTTGGAGAAAGCGGATACTTTGGATGAGGAGTATTACCGCAAGTGGCTTCTGGTTAATGCAAAGAGAAAGGCCATTGATTTCTGCAGGAAAGCATATCAGGTCCATGAAATCACGGCTGCAGCACCTGGCGATGAGGATGAAGAATATATGGGAAATGCAGAAGAATGGATGAGATTCAGAAGGACAAACCATATGGAAGATGAAGTTGCCCACAAAATTGTGCTAAAAGAGTTGGCAGACAGATTACTGGAAGATTTAGCAAATAAGAATCCGGATTGGTATGAAATTGTGATGAGAATGCACATAAGAGGAGAAAATGCTGACGAGACAGCCAGAGCTCTTGGCATCTCAGTAGAAAATCTGAGAGCCAAGAGACACAGAATCAAACTTTGGATAAATGAACATTTCAGAGAAGAATATGAAGGAATCTAGTTTGTGTTGTCCAAAGCAGCTTCGAAGAGCTGGACAATCTGTTCAATGGAATCTTTGTGGGTGCTGGAGGACATAGCTGCAGTATAAGCTTCCCTGTTGGCATATAAGTCCTGAACAGCAGCTAAAAGCTTTTCGTTGGTTATTTTTTCTTCTTCCAGTACCTTGCTGTAGCCCAGACGTTCAAAGGAACGGGCATTTAAAATCTGGTCACCCCGGCTGGCTCTGGCGGACAGCGGGATAAGAAGATTAGGTTTCTTCAGGGCGCTGAGTTCGCAGATGGCATTGGCTCCTGCCCGGGATATTACGATATCAGCTAAGGAGAAAAGGTCGGCCAGCTCCTTCTTGATATATTCGTACTGGACATAGCCTTTCGTACCTTCCAGTTTTTCATCCAGTTTACCTTTACCGCACAGGTGGATAACCTGGAAATCCTTTAAAAGCTCCGGAAGAATTTGCCGGACAGCATCGTTCACTGCTGCTGCGCCTAAGCTTCCGCCGATTATCAGGATAACAGGTTTTTGGCCGGAGAAACCGGTAAATTTAAGGGCAGCCTCCCGATTGCCGGAGAGAAGTTCCTGACGGATAGGAGTTCCGGTAAGGACGGCCTTATCAGCAGGAAGCTGTGAGACAGTCTCCGGAAAATTGCAGCAGACCTTGCTGGCAAAGGGAATACATATTTTATTTGCTAACCCGGGAGTCATATCGGACTCGTGAATAAAGGTAGGTATTTTTTTTCTGCTGGCCGCAATGACTACGGGAACAGTAACAAAACCGCCTTTGGAAAATACTACATCTGGTTTTAGCTGCTTCATCAGTTTTTTTGCTTCCAGAAATCCTTTCATTACACGGAAGGGGTCGGAAAAATTTTTGACGTCAAAGTAACGTCTCAGCTTTCCGGAAGCAATTCCATAATAGGAAATCCCAAGCTCTTCAATCAATTTTTTCTCGATTCCCTCATAGGAGCCGATGTAGGAAATTTTATAGCCTAATTCTTTTAGACGGGGAATCATAGCGATATTCGGGGTAACATGTCCGGCAGTTCCACCGCCGGTAAGAACGATATGTTTCATGGTGTTCCTCCTGATTGGTAAATTCAAAAATCTAACTATAAGATAATATGATACACTTATCGGGAAAAGTCAAGGAAAGATAGGAGTTTCATGAGTAAATTAAAAGAAAAGCATATCAACGCAGAACTTCAGTCTGTCCAGGACACAGGCGAGAAAAATACGGGACAGTTGGAACAAAAGCAGTTCCTTGAGGAAGCGGAAGCTATTGAAAGAGAAATAGAAAATATTCCTGACCGTGATGAGTGGGAATCCACAGAAGAAAAATTTCAGCGGCTAATGAAAAAGGCCAGAGAGCGGGGCCTTATACAAGAGGCCCATTTAGAAAATGCGATAGATGATAAAGATGATATTGAGAAAAAGAGTGAGAAAATCACAAGTGAAAAATTGAATATGGAAAACAATCATGCAGAGAAAAGAAACTCAAAAACTAAATTTTCTTCAATCAGAAGGAAGGTGATAAAACGGTCCGCAGTTGCGGCAGCGGTGGTCTTCGGAATATTTGGCTTTACTATGACAAGTGAAGCTAATAGGGCTTATATTATGCAGAAGATTGACCAAATAATGGGCGGCAATGTGGGAACGAAATTAAATAATGACAATGACAAAATGTTGGCTAGGGATACAACAGAAGATGAAGCCAGAGCGGAAATTGAGGAAACTCTGAAAGTAAGATTACCACAATTGTATTATATGCCAGATGGGATGGAATACGAGACATATTCTATCGATGAAGATGGGCAAGCAGCTATAATCCAATATTTTTACCAAGAAAACGCTAATTATTTAATAGTGTTTTCTAATGTGAAAAATGCAACTAGAATTGCAACAAGTGATTCGGGAGAAGAAATAGGAAAGGTACGAAGTCAGTTTATGGAGATTATTGAGGCTGATTTGTGGAAAGTTTTAGAGGAAGGTGATGATAAACCGACGTACATTTTACAATGGGAATACCAGAATTCTTATTACGAATTTGTGGGAAAAGTTACGGAAGACGAGATTAGAAATATAGGAGAAAAAATATTGTTTTAGCTATACGGAGGAGAAAATGTGTAATTTAAAGAGAAGAATAGTAAGTTTGATATTGTTTATAGCACTAATTATGAGTATGAGTTTTACAGCATATGGTTCAACAGATGATATGCCACCTCGATTGGGGGAAGTTGTAGATGGTTCTGTATTAACGAATGATAATACTTCAGAAGCGATACAATATAATCCATCCAGAGGTAATATCTTAAACAGAGGTGTTGCTAGTTTATCAAATAATGGCGATGGTACAGTTAATGTTTACGGAGCAGTTTTGGGTTCTGTAGTTTGTGACAAGTTGGTTTTGGAAATGACTTTGCAAAGACTAGAGGGGAGTACATGGGTTACGGTTAAAAATTACTCTGCTACAGCGTATAGTCAGACTTTTTTAACTAAGAGCTATAATCCAAGTGTATCGAAAGGCTATTATTACCGCATTAAAGCCGCTTGTGTTGCTACAAAGGGTAGTACAAGCGAATATCAAATGCCGATTACTGATGGCCTTTGGATTTAGATAAACCATAATTACTCATTCTGTTTGCATTTTAATTATTAAAGTGAAACCCTCTTTTTCCACACAGCATAGCAAAGCTATGATGGAAGGAAAAAGAGGGAGTTTTATTGTTCGAATAGATTATTTTCCAGACTAAACGGATGAGAGAAACGAAAAGCTAGCAAAGGCAATACTTAGAAAATGGGGAGTGCAATCGCTCCCGCCCCTAATTATCAAATCAGTTAAAGAGAAGGGAAGTGGTGCAAATGGATACATATGAAGAATTAAGCCTATTATTTCTAGGCAGTTTATCCCCGATTGCGCTGCTTGTCTATATTGATAGGGAGAAACAAGCGAAAATAAATAAGCCTACCTTGTACTTGGCTGACGGGTAGGCTTATTTTCTCTCTTAGGCTAACCACTTTGTGGGCGGTTACTCCTTTTCCAATAATCAATATAGCATATCTGATAGTGGAACGCAAACTTTTACTCATCTTTACATTTTATCCTTTATGTTTCCCCAGATTATGCTTTGTTAAATGGGTATTATAATATTTCAGCATTTTCAGTGTTTTTTCACTGAAATACATTCTCTATCATCGCTTCCAGCCTTGCAATCTCCCGATTCTTGAAATACAAATGGAGCCCCCGCAGCCTGGCCTCCGGCTTGTCAGGATTACTGCCGTAGTAAGCCCAGTCCGTTAATTCTACGGAAAAATAACCTTTTGAAAAGAGCCTGCCTTTAACTTTCTGGAAGGAAGCAATATCTTTTTCTATATTTACTATCCAATAAATTTCTCCGTTTTTGATAATCATGTTTTGACTGGTTAGAACGAATACAAGGTCTCGGCTTTTGGTAGGCAGACCCAGAAGCTTATCCTGCTCATCTCCGTACATGTCCATTTTAGCCTGAAAAAGTATTTTTTCATTTTCAGAAAGGGATAGGCCATATCTGTTCTCTTCTTCCGGCTGGGCGGCGATAAAACTTTGATTTGTGTTCATATAGGATTCCTCCGTTTTTTACGTTTCCCTGTACTATCTAAATAAATTAAAAATATTATAACATAGAGCTGGAAAGATGGTAGATAAAAGATATTCGATAAAAGATAGAAGATAGGTAGAAAACCGGAAACATTTGCATTTTTGCAAGGCATTCAACTGATGTGTATTGGATATATGCAGATCGAACGCAATGGGGCAGAAAGGTAAATGCAGCCATTCTAACCCTTTGAACTCTTGCAGACGGAAGATATGAAAAGGGGTTACTGTTCACACAGCAGCCCGACACTTGCTGCCGGGCTGCGTAAGAACATGATTCAGGTGTGAGCAGGCTCCTTTTGGGAAGCAAAACTTTAAATGGGCCTGCGAATGTTACTGTTTACGAGATACGAGTGAACAGTAATGAAAAGGGGAATAAAATAGTAAATTTTACATCATTAACATTTCGACGAAAATATGTTACATTATTGATAGCACAAAAGGAACTTGTCAGGGCTATAACCGGTTTTTAGGGAAGCCGGCAGCATTGAGATACAGGGAAAGGGACATAAGACAGACAACATGAGGACGAGAAAAAAGAGAGGGAAGCGGCTTTTGGCAATAATTTTGCTTCTTTTAATTTTGGTATACATAGGAGGGGCTAATTTTCTGGTGAATGCGGCTTTGGTGCCTTCTACCATGGAGAAACTGGAGGCGTTTTCCAGAATCACGGAGGACAGCATGGAAGCTCTGGTCCACACAGATGATATTGAGCAGCAGAATCAGAAAGCCTGGGATGAAACCAGAGAATGGGCCCAAAGCGCTCATGGGCAGAAGCTGACCAGGGAGACAGAAGATGGTTACCAGTTGGTGGCTCAGGAAGTGTTTGCTCCGGAGGGACAGGAAGAAAGTCATAGGTGGGTGCTGCTTCTTCATGGCTATACAGGTTGGAAGGAGGCTATGTATCCTTTTGCCAAGTGGTACAATGAGAAAGGCTGGCATGTAATTGCACCGGATATGCGCTGCCAGGGCGAGAGCCAAGGGGACTTCATTGGAATGGGCTGGACAGACAGAAAGGACAACTTGCTGTGGCTGGATTACATATTAGAGCAGGACCCGGAAGCACAGATAGTGATTCATGGCCAGTCCATGGGAGCTGCCTGTGCCTTGATGATGACAGGAGACGGAGAACTGCCGGACAATGTGAAGGCAGTGGTTTCTGACTGTGCTTATACTGACGCTTATTCTATGTTTCAGGAAAAGATGAAAGAGTGGTTTCACCTTCCGGCCTTTCCCCTTTTGGATACGGCAAATCTCATGCTCCAGCTTCGGGGAGGGTATGATTTAAAGGATGCTTCGGCTTTAGAAGCAGTAAAGAAAAGCCAGACGCCTACCTTGTTTATCCACGGCGACCAGGATGAAATGATTTCCGTGAATATGAGCAGACAGTTGTATGAAGCGGCTTCCTGTCCTAAAGAGCTGCTTATTGTGGAAGGCGCAGGGCACGCCCAGTGCCAGGATAAGAATCCACAGGCTTATTATGGCGCAGTGGAAGAACTTTTAGAAAACTATGTACATGGTTAAGATATAAAAGTAAGGTATAACTGAGAATCATGGGAGGAGGGGAGTTTTATGGCGGACAAAATATCCATAGGTTATCAGGAATTTGACGAGGTTATCCTTAATAGGCTATTTTATATTGACAAAACAGAATTTATAAAAAAATGGTGGGAAAGCGGAGACAAAGTTACTCTGATTACCAGACCCAGGCGTTTTGGGAAAACATTGATGATGAGTACAGTAGAAAACTTTTTTTCTGCTGAGCTGGGGAAGAATCAGAAACTATTTGAGAAACTAAAGATTTGGAAAGAAAAAGAGTATCGGGAATTACAGGGAACAATTCCGGTAATCAGTCTGACTTTTGCTAATGTAAAAGAGACGGATTTTCAGATGACAAAGCAGCGTATGGGGCAGATTCTTACGGATTTATATAATAAGCACAATTATCTCTTAAAAACAGATTTATTGACAGATGAAGAAAAAAAGTATTTTCAGAGTGTGACTATGAACATGGACACCACAGTTGCAACCATGGCTGTTCATAAAATGTCAGATTTTCTCAGCAGATATTATCATAAAAAAGTGGTGGTATTGATTGATGAATATGACACCCCTATGCAGGAGGCATATGTAAACGGATATTGGGATGAACTGGTTCCCTATATGCGAAGTATGCTTAATGCAACCTTTAAGACAAATCCATATCTGGAACGGGGACTTCTGACAGGAATTACCAGAATCAGTAAGGAATCCATTTTTTCTGATTTGAATAACCTGAAAGTCATTACAACAACGTCAGATGAATATGCAGATTCCTTTGGATTTACGGAGAAGGAAGTGTTCGATGCTTTGGACACTTATGGGCTGTCTGAGAAAAAAACAGAGATAAAAAGCTGGTACGATGGATTTGTTTTTGGAAACCGTAGGGATATTTACAATCCTTGGTCTATATTAAACTTTCTGGATACTAAAAAGCTGTCTTTATACTGGGCCAACACAAGCTCCAACAGCCTGGTGGGAAAGCTGATACGGGAAGGAAGTAAAGATACGAAACAGAAGTTTGAGCAGTTGTTATCCGGAGGAGAGATAGAAGTAGATATTGACGAACAGGTTGTTTATAACCAGTTGTCTGTGAAAGAAAGTGCTATTTGGAGTTTGCTGTTGGCCAGCGGCTATCTAAAAGCAGTAAAAATACAATTTATGGAAAGAACCGGGCGGACCTGCTATCATCTGATGCTGACAAATAAAGAAGTTCGTTTTATGTTTGACTCCATGATACATGACTGGTTTTCGGATTATGACAGTGGATATAATGACTTTATCAAGGCTATGCTGGAAGATGATATAAAGGCTATGAATATCTATATGAACCGGGTTGCACTAAATACTTTTAGTTATTTTGACAGTGGAAAAAAAGCTTCGGCAGAAAAGGAACCAGAGCGGTTTTACCATGGATTTGTATTGGGATTGATGGTGGATTTGCAGGAGCGCTATGGAATTACATCAAACAGGGAAAGCGGATTTGGAAGGTACGATGTGATACTGGAGCCGAAAAATTCCCGGGACCATGCCATTATTTTAGAATTTAAAGTGCAGGACAAGGAAGATGAAAAATCACTGGAAGATACAGTAAAATCTGCTTTGGCACAGATTGAAGAGAAGCAGTATGCAGCAATTTTAAATACAAAAGGCATCAAACCGGACAGAATCCGGAAATACGGATTTGCATTTTCCGGAAAGCAGGTGTTGATTGGAAAGTAAGAAAAGGAAAGGGAAAGATGAAAAGAAAATTATTGTTGTTTACTTGTCTTATGGTGCTGTCATTTACAGGCTGTAATGATTCAGACAAAAATAATCAAGAAATGGAAGATACTAAACCTATAGAGAAAGAGGATGTGGATGATTCTGAAGCTGCCCAGGTCACAACAGATACAGAGCAAACCATAGAAGTATCCGATTATTTCCAAGAACCAAGGCAAATCATTGAGCTGCTTGACATGGAAAAAGCAGAACCATGGCAATTTCCGGAGGGGGATTCTTATGCAAAAGACGGTTTTAAACTTGAATTGTATGACAATCTTTTTTCATTCAAAAATGAAGCTGCTGATTCTATAACATTGTACGGAATTAAAGTAGGAGATACCATTGAAGATGCTGTAAAAACAGTAGAAGATAGGGGCTGGAAAAGTTATTATACTAATGATAATGAATACGCCTTCCTGGCCTTGGTAAACAACGAATCTTATCTTCTGTCCCTGGGCTATACCGGAGATGGGGCGGTGGCTTCCTGGTATGTAAATAACTGGCCTCAGGGGGAGGATATAGATGAGGTATTGAAGGGAGAACAGAGTGCAGAAGACGTCTCTTCCCAATCATGGAAACAGCCATACATTGATTATATAAATGGTCATAATCAATTTTTATCAAGTAAGTTAATCAATATCAATGGTGATGATATACCGGAATTATATATAGATTACGGGGTTACGGCCTATGGAAGTGTGATTTGCAGCTATGCTAACGGAAGGTTGATAGAACAGTATTTATATGTGGCCGGATTGTCTTATATAGAAGGAGAAAATTTGTTCCGTGACACAGGGGGCCATATGGATGTTTATTATGATAAGATATATACCATACAGGACGGTCAGTTTGTTCTGATATACAGCGGTAATTACGGGGCAGAGAATAATGCGGACATACAGTTGGACGAATCCGGAAGGCCAATCTATAGCTACTATTGGAACGGGAGTCAGGTATCTTCTGAGGAAGAATATATGAATCTGTTGAATCAGGTATATAACACGGATATGGCTGTTTCGCCCTATGATGGTGCAGAGTATAGCGATGGAAGGTATATAGGAAACGGATTGTGCAATTATGACGAGATTATAGAAGCCATAAACAGCTATTGATATTCCATTATGCCGGTGTATTATAGATACGGAACGTAGACCTGCCGCAAGGGTCAAATACCCCGATGCTTGCATCTTGCATCGGGGTATTTGATTATATCCTTCTATTCTACAACAATTTCACAGCTGACTTCCAGCAATTTTTCATCTTTTACAATACCCTGGGCCGGTACAGAGAAATTAGGCATACCGTCAGGATTCCAGTAGATTTTGCCTACAGAGGCGTTTCTTCCGGCATCGTACAGAGGCTGATAATCTGCCTCCACCAAATACCGCTCCTCCTGGCGGCCATGGTAGATAATCAAATCTTCGGAATCATCGTCGGATTTGGTGAAGCTGTTGTGACCCAGTCCGAATTGTCCTGTGGCCCGGCTGCTCTGGAATACCGGATAAGGCAGCTTGGTCCAGGAAGAGGAGAGAAGAAGGTCTGCATCTTCCTCAGCATATAAAAGTCCCACACAGTACATGGCATCTGTCCCGCTGGCAGAGAAAGTCACAAATATTTTTCCGTCATGCTTGATGACGCCGGGTCCTTCATCTACCGGGAAGCCGTGAAGTTCCCAGTTGTATTCCGGATGGGTCAGCCGGACTGCCGGAGTGCAGAGCGTCCATGGGTTGGAAAGCTGGGCAATAAAGATATCGGAAATATTGTTTGTTTTCTGTGCCCACAAAATATAATCCTTTCCGTTGTGATTAAAGTAAGTATGGTCCAGAGAAAAGTCGGTGAAAGCAATATCGTCGGGTACGGAAGATACCAGAGGGCCTTTCTCTGTCCAGGTGCCGGAAAGTGGGTCTGCATCCAGACATTCCAGACAATGGGGTCTTATTCTCCAAGAGGATTCATCGGAAATAGTGGTCGTGTAGTAGATATACCAATGCCCGTGAATATAGTGAAGTTCCGGAGCCCAGATATGGGGACTCATAGTGCCGCCGTGAATCGGCTTTCTTTCGTATACAATTTTTTCTTCATAGGTCTTAGAATCATCTGCCAGCTCTGCCAGGGTGTCTGCCCGTCTCAGGATAATATAGAGATACTGATACTTTCCGTCCAGATTGTGCTCCATATCTGTGTAGGAAGCCGTGAAATAGTATTTTCCGTCTTTGTGCTTGTAGATATAGGGGTCTGCTCGGTGATAGATAAATGGTTTTTCAAACAAGGTTTGCTGCAGTTTTCCGCAGACAGAATAGGTTCCGGACTTGGAAAAGTCCTGACGGGAGATATCTTCCCATACAACAGAAAGTTCCTGAACCGAACCATTGGAGTATTCTGTTTGCAGCTTCCGGGGCAGGGTGACATTTTCTCCCTGACGTACATGTACCACAGGAGCTTCAACTTTCGTCAAAAGTACAGGCTCCGGTCTTCCATAGACAGGGAAAAGGCTTTCTAACAGAGAGAGAGGAACCTGAAGACGGTTTTCTTCATCCGGGGAATCTTCTAAGTCCCAATGCGCAGACACAGCGAGAGAAGAGCTGGTATAACCGGCTCCAGTAAAATGTATAAAATCTCTTGTTTCTGCAAAATACATACGGGAAGACTCTTTAGAATCCAGAGCTGTCACCAGATAGCCTCTGTCCTTCAGATGATGCAAAGAGGGATTAGTGAGCTGTTTTGAACCGTAATCGGGAAACCAGACCCCGTTATTTCCGTTAAGAGCATACCAGTCAGTACCATTGTAACTGTATTCCAGGTGAAGACTGTCGGATTCCGGATTGTCCCAATTTTTGGTGTAGGGCCTGAGAAATGCCCATGTCTGCCCTTTTGGGCATAAAGAATCATCCCAAGGGAGTTCATGCATTTGTTTCATAAAAGCTCCTTTCAGACGATATAGGGAAAATGTTAAGAGTACTTTTATCCTAGCATAAAAGAAAACGGTTGACAAGTGCATACAAGTGGGGGTTTAATAGAAACATGTATATATGTGTAACGGGGTAAAACGATTAAGTTAAGGGAAAAGGAGGGAACATGGCTACAATTAAAGAAATCGCAAAGGCATGCGGTGTGTCGGCCGCCACAGTTTCAAATATCCTTAACAACAAACCGGGGGCCAGTGAAGCCACCAGAGAGCTGGTTTTGGAGACAGCGGACAAAATGGATTACCTGCCTAATTATGTGGCAAAAAATCTGAAAACCCGAAATACCAGAAGCATTGGGGTAATAGCGGAGGATATGACGATTTTCAGTATCCCGGATATTATCGACGGAATCACGGAATACTGTGAGAAAGTAAATTACCATATTTTGTTGATAAATCTCAGACTTTATAAGAAATATGATGATACTTACTATAACACAGCAGATTATTTTGGGGTTGTGAAGCAGGAAATAAAGAAGCTGATAGCCATGCAGGTAGAAGGAATCATATATGTGACAGCTCATGAGAGGGCTGTGAAATGTATTCCGGATAATCTGCCTATTCCTGCGGTTATGGCCTATGGCTATACCAAAAGCGGAAGAGTGCCATCTGTGGTAGTGGATGAGCAGCAGGGAACTTATGAATTAGTGGAGCACCTTATTGAGAAGGGACACAAGAGAATCGGAGTTATTACGGGAAAAACCGATAGTTTTCATATGCAGGGACGTCTGCTGGGGTATCAGAAGGCTTTGCGGGATAATCAGATTGTCTATGACCCGGAGTTGGTTTTTATCGGGGACTGGACCAGGGAATCCGGTTACAAATATGCAGACCAGCTGTTAGGAAAAAAGGTGACGGCTATTTTCTGCATGAATGACCTGATGGCCGGCGGGGTGTACGACAGGGCGGATGAGCTGGGATTGGATATTCCGGAGGATATTTCTATTGTAGGATATGATAACCGGCAGCTTTCCAGTTATTATAAGCCGCCTTTGACTACCGTTGAGCTTCCTCTCCATGATATCGGGTATAAGGCGGCGGATGTGATGATAGAAATGCTGAAGGGGAAAATAAAGGAACAAAAGGAAGAGCTTATTTACCAGGTGGGTTGTAAGGAGCTGATTCGTGATTCTGTAAAGCAGCTGCCATAAAAAAGATTTGGAGCTTAAAATACAGCTCTGACCGGCGACATGTGTAAAATATGTCTCTGAAATAATGGTACAAGTTGGGAAAACATGGTACAAGTTAAAGAAAAACGGGATAAATCCCAGGGATTTTTTTTCTGGGGTTTATCCCGGTTTTTTTGTGATTTTATACAAAGATAAAAAAGGAAAAACAGGTTAAAAACAAGGATTGTCTTGAAGGTCTTTGTGCAAAATGTATATACTTAAACGATTTAAAAAAGCTTCAAATTGTATAAAAAATGAAAAACATAGAAAACAAGAGAAAAATAGAGAAATTAAGAGAAATAAAAGAATAAATAAAAATATATCAAAACATACAGGTTTTATTAAAGGGAACCAGTGTGGTATAAATTAAGAAAATCACAAGAAAACCTGTACAAATTGTTTAAGAAGCTGAGCAGAATTAAAAAGGAAAAAGAATAAAATAAACGATATTCGGAAAATGAAGAAAAAGAGAGAAAGAAATTCTGCCTAACTGGTTAAACGATTAACAAGCTTCATTTGTGCTTTTGTATCATACAGAAGGGAAACTTCTGATTTGATAAAAAATTTTATAAAGGAGGACACTATATGAAGAAGAAAGTGTTGGCTGCATTATTATGTGCGGCAATGGCAGGAACCATGTTGGCAGGCTGCGGCGGAGGTTCTGATGACGGCGGTTCCAGCAGTGATTCAGGAGATGAGGCTTCTGCAGAAGACGGTGAAGGCGAAGACGGAGAGGCTGAGCCTGAAGCAGTCACCACAGTAGGTCCTGACTCCGGAACCAAGATGGAAATGTGGTCCTTTGTAAGCCAGCATAATGACTTCTATGCTAAGATGCTGGAGAAGTGGAACGAGCAGAATCCGGACAGACAGATTCAGATTACCTTTACTACATACCCATTCGGCGATATGCACAATAAGATGATTATGGCTCTGCAGACCGGAGAAGGCGCTCCTGACTTGTGCGACATTGAAAGAGGCCAGTTCCCTAACTTCCTTCAGGGTGAAGTTCAGCTCTATGCGCTCAACGATGCTTTAGAGCCATACATGGGAGATTTAGTACAGTCCCGTTTCGACATTTATTCTAAGGACGGAAATTACTATGGAGCACCTACTCACGTTGGCGCTACAGTAATGTACTACAATGATGAATTGCTTTCTCAGTACGGCATCGACTATAAGACTATCAAGACCTGGGACGACTATACCGCAGCAGCCGAGAAGCTGAAAGAGGCTACAAACGGTGAGGTGAAGATGACAGAGGTTGATACCGGCGGTACTGACTGGATGTGGCTGTCCATGGCTGAGCATGGCGAAGACCAGGTAGACGAGGACGGACGTGCAGTTGTTACAGAAGGTATGGCAGAAATGCTGAAGCTGCAGAAAGAATGGCTGGATAATGATTTAGCTATGATTTGCCCGGCCGGACAGGTTGATACAGAAGAAGGTAAGCAGGCTATTATGGACCAGCAGTTCGCTTCCTTCCCGAAAGCTCTGTGGTACATGAGCCGTTTCGTATCTGATATGCCGGATGAAGCAGGCAAATGGGCTATTGCTCCTTGCCCGGTATTTGAAGAGGGACAGTCTCGTTCCGTTGGTATCGGTGGTACAGGTACTGTTGTAACACAGCAGTCCTCTGACCCGGAACTGGCAGCAGACTTTATTGCATACGCAAAATGCTCCTATGAAGGTTGTGTAGGTATCTGGGAAGACCTTGGATTTGACGTTGTTAACAAATCTGTTTGGAAAGACCCGGCTATCACACAGGATACATCAAACAAATATATTGCTTTCTTCAGAACAAATCCATTCGATGTTTTGAATGAGATTGAAAATGAAATCGAAGCAATCACAGTTAATTCCAATACATTCATTTTAGGTGATTATCTGAATGTAACAACCTTCAACAGTATTTTTGAGAATGGACAGGACGTGGACGAAGCGCTTCAAGAATGCCAGGATATGGTAGATATTGACCAGGAATAGCTTGAAGCTATAAGCAGCTTTGGTAATCTAATAGAAATTGCCTGGGTTGAAACCTGGGCAATTTCTTTTATAAAAGGAGAGTGAGACAGTGAAGTTTAAAAAATTTTTCTTTTCACAAAAAGCAGCGCCTTATGTGTTCGTGCTTCCATTTGTGCTCAGCTTTTGTATTTTTTGGATTTATCCCTTATTCAGTACCGTGAAAATGAGCTTCCAATCTATCCTGCCAGGACAGATTGAATGGATTGGTCTGGAAAACTATGCGAAGCTTTTAAAGGATACTGCTTTCCACACGGCAATTAAAAACAGCTTTACATATATGTTATGGTCTCTGGTACTCCTGATTCCATTCCCCATGCTGTATGCCGTATTGATGGATAGTCGCCTGGTAAAAGCCCAGGGCGTCTGGAAAGCGATTTTGTATATGCCGGCTCTGACATCTGTGGTTATTTCCGGTACACTTTTCCGTTTAATGTTTGCAGAGATGCCTACCGGACAGATGAACAAGTTGCTGCAGTTCTTTGGCTCTGACGCTATACCGTGGCTGAAAAACGGCTCCACCGCAATGTTTGCATTGATTTTGCTATGCTGCTGGAGGTGGACGGGTGTTAATATGCTGTATTTTATGTCAGGTTTGAAGGGGATCGACGGTTCCCTCTATGAGGCGGCGGATATTGATGGCGCCAATTCCTGGAAGAAATTCTGGTATGTTACCATTCCTCTTCTGAAACCAACCACAATCTATGTGCTGACAATCAGTGTATATGCAGGTCTGGCCATGTTCCTGGAATCCTACATGTTATGGGGAGGAAATACTTCACCCAAGAATATCGGTCTTACCATTGTAGGATACCTGTATAAGAGAGGTATTGAGAGAAACCAGATGGGTTATGCTTCGGCTGTTGGTCTGGTGCTTCTGTTTATCGCTCTGGCAATTAACGTAGTTCAGCTTGTACTGAACGGAACCTTTAAGAAGGAGGAGAGTTGATATGGCAAATACAGCACCTTCCAAAGAAAAAGATAAAATGGGCATGACCATGAAAAACAGGATTTTGTCCGTGTTTGCTACAGGCTTTTTCGTTATTCTGTGTGCCCTTGTAGTATTCCCGGTATTTGCAGGCCTTCTTGCTTCCTTCCGCCCTGGCTCAGAGCTGATTCGTAGAGGTTTGTCTATTAACCTGGATTTCGGAAGTATGTCCTTAGACAATTATGGATATCTGTTTTCCGGTAATGCGGATTCTAAGAAATACTTTATGTGGTATAAGAACAGCCTTGTGCTTACTCTTTTGACCGTTGTTCTTACACTGGCTATCTGCTATTTTGTAGCTTACGGTATTTCTATGTACAAATTCAAACTGCAGAATGTGATTCTGTTCCTGGTTATTGCAACCATGATGGTTCCTTTTGAAATCCTTATGCTGCCATTATATCAGGAAATGATAGATTTAAATCTTATGAATACAACTGCAGGTGTAATTCTGCCGGGACTATGCGGAGCGTCCACCATATTCTTCTTCCGACAATATATGATAGGATTGCCCAAGGATTTGCTGGATGCAGGACGTATTGACGGATGTACAGAATATGGTATCTGTATTAAAATTATTCTGCCTATTACAAAGCCGGCTTTTGCTTCCATGGCAATCTTAAGTACCATGGGCGCATGGAACAACCTGCTGTGGCCTATGATGGTTTACCGTGATGCAGATAAATTTACACTGCCAATCGGTTTGAATACGTTGCTGACTCCATACGGAAATAATTATGATATTTTGATTGCCGGTTCTATGTTCGGTATCATTCCTATCCTTATTATTTTCCTCTGCTTCCAGAGATACTTTATTGAAGGTATGGTAACAGGCGCAGTAAAAGGCTGAGAATATCTGAGATTACTGAAAAGGGATTGCTGCATCCTGCAGCAGTCCCTTTTGCAAACTATAGGCACAGCCCAGAATCTGCAAAAAACTATGGAAATAAGGAAAATGTTCCAGCAGGAGAGTTTACCTTATTAGAGAGGAAAAATAAAGATGAGAAAATGGAAAAGATTTTTGTGTATAGCAGCAAGCCTCTGCCTAGCCGGTCTTTCTGCCTGCGGGGGAGAGGAAAACAGTGGCTTGTCGCTGGACGAGGTGAAGGAACGCCAGGGCAGTTTTTCCGCAGGGGCTTCTGTCCATGATCCTTCTATATATGAAGAGAATGGAACCTATTATATATTCGGCTCCCATATGGAAGCGGCCAAATCAGATAACCTCAGGGATTGGAAACGTTTTGCTACAGCGGTTTCTAAGAGCAATAAACTTTTTGACAACCTTTTTGAGGAACCTATGAGGGCATTTGAGTTTGTGGGAAGAAACGAGGAGGGTGGCTACTCTGTTTGGGCGCCGGATGTTATTTATAATGAGAAGATGGGGAAATACATGATGTATTTCTGTACCACGTCCACATATAAGCGTTCCTCTCTGTGCTTTGCCACAGCGGATGCTCCGGAAGGTCCTTATACTTTCCAGGATACCATTCTTCACTCTGGCTTCACTACAGCAGATACTAAGAATAAGGCTTCAATTTTCGGAGATGAAAATTTTGATATGCGAAAATATATGCTGACCGGAGATTACAATAACCTTCAGTGGCCCAATGCTTTAGACCCGTCCGTGTTTTATGATGAAGAAGGCAGGATGTGGATGGTTTATGGTTCCTGGTCAGGAGGTATCTATATTTTGGAGCTGGACCAGGAGACAGGTTACCCTATTTTTCCGGAAGAAGATGAAGAAAATGAAGTGGACAGCTATTACGGCAAACACCTGATTGGGGGAATGCATCTTTCCTGTGAAGGCCCCTATATCCTTTACGACGAAACTACTGGTTATTACTATCTCTTTGTTTCCTACGGAAGCCTGACCGCAGAGGGCGGCTATCAGATACGGCTGTTCCGTTCTGAAAATCCTGATGGGCCTTATACAGATCCAAGCGGCGAGACATTTGCCATGAATGTGGAGGACCATAGCCAGTATGGCCTGAAAATGATGGGAAATTATACTTTTCCAAGCCTTCCTTATTCTTATATGGCTCCGGGCCACAATTCTGCTTTTGTGGACGAGGATGGAAAGATGTATGTGGTATACCATCAGAGATTCAGTGATAAAGGGGAAACTCATGAGCCCAGAGTACATCAGCTTTTCTCTAATAAAGAGGGCTGGCTGGTAGCGGCGCCTTTTGCAACAGAAGGAGAGAGCATTTACCAGGAAGCAGGGGGAAATAAAGAGATTGCCGGAACATATTTTTACCTGAACCACGGAAAGGATATTTCAGCAGATGTACATGAAGCTGAAGAAATTCATCTTACGGCCCAGGGAAAGATTAAGGATGGCGACGGGAAGAGCATTGGGGAATTTTCCAGAGAAAAAGACTCCCCATACATCACTCTTACCTTGGAGGATGAGGAGTATCAGGGAGTCCTGGTTGCTATGAATGATGAGGCAGGAAATCCTACCCTTTGCTTTACGGCGGCAGGCAGCAACAATGAAACCGTATGGGGCGTAAAATATCTGGAGGATAAGTAATCAGTTCTCCTGAGGAGGCAGATGGTAGGAGACCAGTACCTTGATGTCCTGGTTGTAGTTTCCGAAGTTGCTGCCAAAGAGAGTTAATCCTCCGATATTGGATGAGTCTTCAGATACAGATAATTTGAAATGAATGGAACTTTTATAATCGAAATGAAAATCCTGAATCCTTACGTCAGATATTTTTAACCCGTCTATAAAAGTTCCGTTTTTGTTTAAAATCAGAGTTTTCAGCAGGCCGTACTGATTCCAGTAAGGGAACCACCAGGAAGGCGTGAAAAGACCGTGAATATCACCGAAATCTCCGGGGCTGGTCCAGGTTCCTATAGGGGTGTCGTTTAACAGGAAGGCAATGTCAGAAGGCCAGTCGTTGTTAGTTCCCGGCGCCTCGGAGGACAATTCCATGGATATGACAATCTGCTGAACTTCAGCGGAGAGAGGCAGCAGATTTGGAATGAGATATTCCACATAACCCTTTCCGAACCAGAGAATGTGGGCATCTGTTCTGTCCGGGTGGGCGAAATACCTGGGGTCATCCACTTCCCCGATAAGCTGCTTCCGAGTGGCGATACCACAGGTGGGCTGGACCTGGTAGTCCGTATATTGGCCTACGGGAATATCGATGGAATACATGTTTTTGTTTTCTTCCTGGAATTGAGATTTTATATCAATCAGTATACGATCTGTGTTTACCCGGCATATTTTCTGATTGCCGTGACCCTCATGTTCGGTCAGAACACTGAGAAGGCCGCATTCCTCCAGCTTTTTAATATGGCTGGTCAGGGCGCCGTTGGTGATACCCAGCCGGGCGGCGATTTCGTTCATATTTAATTCATTATTTTCCAATAGTAATTGGATGATTTCAATTCTCAGTTGAGAACCGAGAGCCTTGTACAATTCAATGCCGTCTTCGATTTTTTTGATATGCAGCATGGGGCAACCTCCTTTTTGAACCCTGGTACATCGTTTCGAAAATAACTACACCAAATTGCTTGCCTGCTTTCCCGATTGCACAAGTCAAAAAGCCTCAGCGTAGCCCGCTACGCCTACGTTTTTTGACCTGCACACTCGAAAAAGCATACTGCGCAATTGGTCCAGCTATTTATCGAACGATGTACTGGTATAAGACAAGAGATTTCTACGCAGAGCTGCGAAATCTCTGAACCGTGAGAATCCTCCCTGAGGGAATCTTCTCACGGTTGCGGGTTCAATAACCGTGTATCATCGTGCAAGCCCGATATACACGGCTTTTGAACCCTGGTATTATACATATTATATTTCATATGGGGGTTTAAGGCAATGAGAAATAGTTTATAATTATCAAAAATATTATAGATTTTTTCGATGAACTTTTGTTGACATTCTGGGCTTGGGATTTTATAATATAGGTAAAAGTAAATTATTTAAGGAAAATATAAAAATAAAATAAAGGAGGACAATATTATGAGCAGAAGGGCAAAAATGGTATTGGACAAAGAGTTCCAGATTGCACCTGTGGACAAGAGGATTTACGGTTCTTTCATTGAACATCTGGGGAGAGCGGTATATGAAGGAATCTACCAGCCAGGCCATCCTGCTGCGGACCAGGATGGCTTCCGTCAGGATGTGGTGCAGTTGGTAAAGGAACTGGATGTGCCGATTATCCGTTACCCGGGCGGAAATTTTGTGTCTAATTTTTACTGGGAGGATTCTGTGGGACCGGTTTCCCAGAGGCCTCACAGACTGGAGCTGGCCTGGAGAAGTCTGGAGAAAAATGAAATCGGTTTGAATGAGTTTTCCAAATGGGCTAAGCAGGTGAATTCTGAGGTAATGATGGCTGTGAATCTGGGAACCAGAGGGATTTCCGATGCCTGCAACCTGCTGGAATACTGCAATCATCCATCAGGCACCAAGTACAGTGATTTACGTGTGAGCCATGGAGTAAAGGAACCCCACAAGATTAAAGTATGGTGTCTGGGAAATGAGATGGATGGTCCCTGGCAGATTGGACATAAGACCATGGAGGAGTACGGACGTCTGGCAGAAGAAACTGCCAAAGCTATGCGGCTGATTGACCCCAGCATTGAACTGGTGTCCTGCGGAAGCTCCAACCGTGACATGCCTACCTTCCCGGACTGGGAAGCAACAACCCTGTCCCGCACCTATGATTATGTGGACTATATTTCCATGCACCAGTATTATGGAAACAGAGACAATGACAGCAACGATTACCTGGCTCAGTCTGATGACATGGATGATTTCATTCGTACGGTTATCGCTACCTGCGATTATGTGAAAGCAAAGAAGCGCAGCAAAAAAGTGATGAATTTAAGCTTTGATGAATGGAATGTATGGTTCCACTCCAATGCAGCAGATGATGATATTACAGAAAACCACCCATGGCAGGTGGCACCGCCTATGCTGGAGGATATTTATAACTTTGAAGATGCGCTGCTGGTAGGATTGATGCTCATTACGCTTATGAAACATGCAGACCGTGTAAAGATGGCTTGTCTGGCTCAGCTGGTAAATGTAATTGCTCCTATTATGACAGACGCTGCAGGCGGGGCATGGAAACAGACCATCTTCTATCCGTTCATGCATGCGTCTAAATACGGCAGAGGCATTGCCCTGCAGCCGGTAGTGTCCGGTACAAAGCATGCTACGGCAAAGCATGATGAAATCACAGATGTGGAATCTATTGCAGTATATAATCCGGAAAAGGATGAGGTTACTATTTTTGCGGTAAACCGCAATCTGGAAGAAGATGTGGAGCTGTCCACAGATGTGAGAAGCTTTGAGGGCTATAGAGTATTAGAGCATATTGTAATGGAAAATGAGGATTTAAAGGCAGTAAACAGCCTGGCCGGAGAAAAGGTATATCCTGTTGACGGCAATGACAGAAGCAAATTAGACAGCGGAATTGTAACAAGCATATTAAAGAAGGCGTCCTGGAATGTAATCCGCCTTGGAAAGTAAAGAGGAGAGAATATGGTAACAAGCTTAGTAATCAACCCAAATAATAAAAAAAGTAAAATCCATAAGGAGATTTACGGCCATTTTTCTGAGCATCTTGGAAGATGTATTTATGAAGGACTTTATGTAGGTGAGGATTCCCCCATTCCTAATGTAAACGGAATGCGTACTGATGTAGTAGAAGCTTTAAAAGAGATGAAGATTCCGGTTCTGCGCTGGCCCGGCGGCTGCTTTGCAGATGAGTACCACTGGATGGACGGAGTGGGACCTAAGGAAAAGAGAAAAAAGATTATCAACACTCATTGGGGCGGCGTTGTAGAGGACAACAGCTTTGGTACTCATGAGTTCTTCGAGCTGTGCCGTCAGCTTGGCTGCGAGGCTTATGTAAATGGAAATCTGGGCAGCGGTACAGTAAGAGAGATGTCTGAGTGGGTAGAGTATATGACCTTTGAAGGGGTTTCTCCCATGGCAGACATGAGAAAAGAAAACGGAAGCGAGGAGTCCTGGGATGTGGCATTCTTCGGGGTTGGCAATGAGAACTGGGGATGCGGCGGAAATATGACTCCCGAGCATTATGCCAATGAATACCGCAGATACCAGACCTATGTGAGAGACTACAAGAAAGATAAGAAGATTTATAAGATTGCCTGCGGACCTAATGTAGATGATTATGACTGGACAGAGGGAGTTATGTCAACTTGCTTCCGCCACTGTGAGCCAAAATTCCATGGCTTTATGGACGGTCTTTCTCTTCATTATTATGTTCATCCGGAAGGATGGGAAATTAAGGGAAGCGCAACAGAATTTGACGATACTGTTTGGTATAAAACCATGTATAAGGCTCTGTACATGGACGAGCTGATTAAGCGTCATGGAGCTATCATGGATAAATATGACCCTGATAAGCATGTTGGACTGATTGTGGATGAGTGGGGAACCTGGTTTACCGTAGAGCCTGGCACAAATCCGGGATTCCTGTACCAGCAGAATACCATGAGAGACGCTCTGGTGGCCGGAATTACGCTGAATATTTTCAATAAAAACAGCCAGCGTGTGCGTATGGCTAATATTGCCCAGCTTGTAAACGTACTTCAGGCAGTAATCCTTACTGAAGGAGAGAAAATGCTGAAAACGCCTACCTATCATGTATTTAACATGTATAAGTATCATCAGGATGCAACACTGGTAGACAGCCATATTGAGAAAAAGAACGTGGGAACAGAAGAGTACCAGGTTCCCAACCTCAGTGAATCTGTATCTGTGGATGAGGACGGAGTTCTTCACATTACTATTACAAACCTGTCTCTGGATGAAAGCTATGACATTGATACTACGGTACTGCACAAAAAGGTTACTTCCGTAACAGGTGAGCTGCTTACCGGCGAAATGCATGCTATGAATACCTTTGAGGAGCCGGAGCGTGTTCAGGTAAAAGAATTTAAAGATGTTAAGATTACAGACAAAGGACTGAGCTTCACCATCCCGGCCTGCAGCGTACTGCACCTGGCTGTGAAGGAGGATTAATGAGTAAGAGCATGGAGGAACATCCTCAGCGCTTTTGCAGGAAATGTTTGCTGGAGGATATTGCGGAGGAAGATTTTCTGCGGAATATGCGCCAGTATATAGATGGCCTGGATGAAGACATAAAGACAGAAGAGAACCAGTACAGACAGCGGCTGCTCTTCTGTCGTCAATGCAGTAAGCTGATGAACGGCCTGTGCCGTGTCTGCGGCTGCTTCGTGGAGTATCGGGCAGCAGTGAAAAAGAATCACTGTCCGGGACCGGAGAAGCTGTGGTAGAAAAGTTTACATAAAACATATAGATAAAATGCACATTTGGAATCCCGATTCCTGAGAGGCGGAAGCCTTGGGGAGTCGGGATTTTTATTTTGTTCTCTAGGAAATTCCTTTGAATTTTCTAGAGAACAAAATAAAAATCCCCGCCAGGTGGCTGAATAGTTCAATCTTCGAAAACTTTTTAGAAAAAGCCATTGCTTTTACAGAGAAAAAGAAACATAATTAAGATACTATCCTGAAGGACATTGCGTACAGCCGAAAAATCAGTTGACAAAACCCTCATGCTGGGATAAGATACAACATATAATTCATACAGGAATAGTAGGAAATGAATATGGGAACAGCAGCTGCATGTTTCAGGGCTGCAGGTTCGCTAAAGGAGGACGAGGATATGGCGAATGTGTTTAAAAGTACATGGGATTTAATCGGAAATACCCCTATGGTTGAAGTGGGGAACATAGAAGCAGCAGAGAATCTGAAAGCCAGGGTGCTGGTGAAACTAGAATATCTGAACCCGGCCGGCAGCGTGAAGGACAGGGCTGCAAAGTATATGCTGGCGGATGCGGAGGAAAAAGGCCTTCTGAAACCAGGTGCCACTATTATAGAACCGACCTCCGGCAATACGGGAATCGGACTGGCAGCCATTGCGGCGGCCAGAGGATATAAAATGATTTTGACTATGCCGGAAACCATGAGTGTGGAAAGAAGAAATATTCTGAAGGCCTACGGTGCACAGGTAGTGCTGACAGAAGGAGCCAGGGGCATGGCAGGAGCTATTGAGAAAGCGAAAGAACTGGCAGAAGAAATAGAAGGCAGCTTTATTCCCGGCCAGTTTGATAATGAGGCCAATGCCAGGGCACACCGGGAAACTACAGGACCGGAAATCTGGAGAGATACAGACGGAAAGGTGGATATTTTCGTGGCAAGTGTGGGAACAGGAGGAACCATTACCGGAACAGGAGAATATCTGAAATCCCAGAATGAGAACATTCAGGTAGTAGCAGTGGAGCCTGCCGCATCTCCCATGCTTTCTAAGGGACAGGCCGGCCCTCATAAGATTCAGGGAATCGGCGCAGGATTTGTTCCTTCTATTTTAAATACCAGGGTATATGATGAGATTGTGGCTGTGGAGGATGAGGAAGCCTTTGAAGCCTCCAGACGCCTTACAAGGGAGGAGGGTATTCTTACGGGAATTTCTTCCGGCGCTGCCCTTCATGCTGCCATAGAACTGGCGAAACGTGAGGAAAATACAGGAAAGACCATAGTGGCTCTGCTGCCGGACAGCGGAGACCGTTATTATTCCACACCATTGTTTATAAACTAAGAGGTTACCGGGCTTATGACTCTCGTACAGTTGAAGTACATCACAGTGATTGCCGATATGGGGTCCATTAACGAGGCTGCCAAAGCCTTGTTTTTGGCCCAGCCCAGCCTTTCGGCGGCAGTCAGGGACTTGGAAAAAGAGCTGGGAATGGAAATTTTCAGGAGAGGCAGCAGAGGCGTCAGCCTTACTCCGGAAGGGGAAGAATTTTTGGGCTATGCCCGGCAGGTAATAGACCAGTACGACTTGATAGAAAGCCGATTTATTAAAAGAACAGGCACAAAGGAAAAATTCGGTGTTTCCGCCCAGCACTACTCTTTTGCGGTAAAAGCGTTTGTGGAGCTGGTGAAGAAATACGGTATGGATGCCTACGAATTTGCTATTTACGAGACCAGAACCAGCGAGGTTCTCTCTGATGTGCGCAGCTTTAAAAGTGAACTGGGGATTTTGTATGAAAATAACTTTAACCGTCAGGTGCTGGGAAAGCTTATCAGAGAAAATAATCTGGAATTTTACCCTCTTTTTCTCTGCAGCATTTATGTGTATTTAAGCAGAAACCATCCCTTGGCCCACAGGGAGAAAATCAGTTTGGAGGAGCTGAGAAACTATCCCTGCCTGATGTTTGATCAGGGAGCAAATGCGTCTTTTTATCTGGCAGAGGAAATGCTAAGCACTTTTGATTATAAAAGGGTTATCCGTGCCAATGACAGGGCCACTATGCTGAACCTGATGGTAGGACTTAACGGCTATACCCTTTGTTCCGGAATTATTTCCCAGGAATTGAATGGAAGCCAGTATAAGGCAGTGCCTTTAGACAGCCAGGAAGAGATGAGCATCGGTTATGTGAAGCGGAAAGGGATGAATCTCACTCCTTTGGGGGAGAAATACATAGAAGAGATGAAGAAAATAATGGACAGTCAGTTATAGGGAATTCCTATAGCTGGCTGTTTCTTTTTCATATTAGACAGGTAAGAACTTCCTGGCTATAATAACCTTGTAAATTGATAGGAATACTGAATATTTAAATTAGAGCAAGGAGGGCGTACCATGGAGCATATCAGAGAAATAGAAGAAAAAAGAAAGACAGGAAGAAACTTTCGATTTGAGACCATGCAGCTTCATGTGGGGCAGGAGCAGCCGGATTTAGCCACTGGGGCCAGAGCCGTTCCTATATACCAGACCACTTCCTATGTGTTTCAGGACTGCCGGGAGGCTGCGGACAGATTCGACCTTTCAGAGGAGGGAAATATATATGGAAGGCTGACCAACCCTACCCAGGAAGTTTTTGAAAAACGAATGGCAGCACTGGAGGGAGGCTGCGCAGCTTTGGCGGTGGCTTCTGGAGCAGCGGCTATCACCTATGCCTTTCAGAATCTGGCTCAGGCGGGAGAACATATTTTGGCGGCAAAGAATATATACGGAGGCACTTATAATCTTCTGGCCCACACTCTGCCTCAGTATGGAATCCAAACTACTTTCGCCGATATTTTTGACTTGCAGCAGGTGGAGGCAGCTATAAAGGAAAACACAAAGGCCATTTTTGCAGAAACTTTGGGAAATCCCAATTCTCAGGTGGCGGATATAGAAGCCTTGGCAGCTATTGCTCATAAACATAAAATTCCCCTTGTGGTAGATAATACTTTTGGAACCCCATATTTGATACAGCCCATTTCATATGGGGCAGATATTGTGGTTCATTCTGCTACCAAATTTATCGGTGGCCATGGAACGACATTAGGCGGCGTTATTGTAGACAGCGGCAAATTTGACTGGGAAGCTTCAGGAAAATTTCCGTCTCTTACTCTTCCCAATCCCAGCTACCACGGCGTCAGCTTTACTAAGGCTGCCGGCCCGGCTGCCTTTGTAACAAAAATAAGAGCTACACTTCTGCGGGATACGGGAGCAGCTATTTCACCCTTCCATGCCTTCCAGCTGCTGCAGGGACTGGAAACATTGTCACTTCGGGTGGAGCGCCATGTGGAGAATGCTTTAAAGGTTGTGGATTATCTGAAAAATCATCCCCAGGTGGAAGCAGTACACCATCCGGCAGTATCCACGGAGCCGGGACAACAGGAATTATACGCAAAATATTTTCCAAAAGGTGGAGGTTCGATATTTACCTTTGAAATCAAAGGAGACGAAGAAAGAGCCAGAGACTTTATTGACAGCCTGGAGCTGTTTTCTTTGCTGGCTAATGTGGCGGATGCCAAATCTCTGGTTATCCATCCGGCTACCACTACCCACAGCCAATGCACGGCTCAGGAGCTTCAGGAACAGGGCATTAAGCCCAATACCATCCGTTTATCCATCGGGCTGGAAAATATAGAAGACATTCTGGAAGATTTAGAAGGGGGATTCTCGTCTTGAAATAAGCTTCCATTGTAGGTATAATCATAGGGAACGGAGGTATTCAAATGAAGATATCTACAAAAGGAAGGTATGCCCTGAGATTGATGTTAGACCTGGCTTCCAACCATTCGGGGAATCCTATTCGCCTCAAGGATGTGGCCCGGAGACAGGAAATTTCCGAGAAATATCTGGAACAGATTATTTCTATATTAAATAGGGCAGGATATGTGCGGAGCATCAGAGGCCCACAGGGAGGCTATGTGCTGCAAAGAGAGCCCCGGGACTATACGGTAGGAATGATTCTCAGACTGACAGAAGGCAGCCTTGCCCCTGTAGAGTGCATTACCGAAACAGGGCTTTGCCCGAGGGAAAAAGGCTGTGCCTCCAGAATACTTTGGGGAAAACTAAATCAGGCTATAAACGATGTGGTAGACCAGGTAACGCTGGCGGACCTGCTTGAATGGGAAGAAAAAACTTGACAAAGACCTGCTTCTGTGGTACGCTGGAACGGCGACAGTGGAAGTAGGTCTTTTTTTTGTGCCTAATTTTACAGCTTAGGCTGGGCAGACAACTGCCGGGAGAACCACGAAGAAGAGGTCTTTGTTGCGGTAACAAGACGTTGCATAACGGCAGCACTGTGAAGCTGCCGGCGATAAAAGACACATGGAGGTGGAGAAGTCGTGCGCGTAAGAATTACATTGGCATGTACGGAATGCAAACAGCGTAATTACAACACAACAAAAGAGAAAAAGAATCATCCGGAGCGTATGGAGACAAAGAAGTATTGTAAGTTCTGCAGAACTCATACATTACACAAAGAAACCAAGTAATCAGGTTTAAGAGGGTGAATTTATGGATGCAGAAAAAAAACGGAAAGCTCCAAAAGCCAGTTGGACAAAAGGACTTCAGGCTGAGTTCAAAAAAGTAATCTGGCCTGACAAGCAGACTCTGGTAAAACAGACCGTTGCAGTGGTTTTGATTACGGCTATTTTAGGCGTGATTATCTCAGTCATTGACAGCGGAGTGCTGCAGCTGCTTAACTTAATTATTAAGTAAGGACAAGGTGATTAGAATGTCAGAAGCAAATTGGTATGTTGTTCATACTTATTCCGGGTATGAGAACAAGGTAAAAGCCAACATTGATAAGACAATAGAGAACAGGCACCTGGAGGACCAGATTTTAGAAGTCCGTGTACCTATGGAGGATGTTGTGGAACTGAAGAACGGCGAGAAAAAGCAGGTTCAGAGAAAAATGTTCCCGGGTTACGTTTTAATCCATATGGTGATGAATGATGACACCTGGTATGTAGTAAGAAATACCAGAGGCGTCACAGGATTCGTAGGTCCCGGTTCGAAGCCGGTTCCCCTTACCGAAAGGGAGATTGATGCCCTGGGTATCGCTTCCATAAGGGATGTAGAGCTTGACTTCGGCGTAGGCGATAGTGTGGTTGTTACAGGCGGTGTCTGGAAGGATACTGTGGGCGTTGTCCAGAATATCAATGAGGCTAAGCAGATTGTGACAATCAATGTTGAGTTGTTCGGCCGCGAAACGCCGGTAGAAATAAGTTTCGCAGAAGTAAAAAGTCTTTCATAAAGACGAATCAGTAACAGGAAGAAAGGGCCATAGTGCCACATGGCTCGTGGGAGGGAGATTCCCGCAATTACCACATTATAGGAGGTGCCGAAAATGGCAAAGAAAGTTACAGGTTATATTAAATTACAGATTCCTGCTGGAAAGGCTACACCAGCTCCACCGGTTGGACCTGCTTTAGGTCAGCATGGTGTAAACATCGTTCAGTTTACAAAGGAATTTAACGCAAGAACAGCAGATAAGGGAGACTTAATCATCCCTGTTGTTATCACAGTTTATGCGGACAGAAGCTTCAGCTTCATCACAAAGACTCCGCCGGCTGCAGTTTTATTAAAGAAAGCTTGCAACATTAAATCTGGTTCAGGCGTTCCAAACAAGAATAAAGTAGCTACCATTTCCAAGGCTAAGATTCAGGAAATCGCAGAGATGAAGATGCCGGACTTAAACGCAGCAAACTTAGAGGCTGCTATGAGCATGATCGCCGGTACAGCAAGAAGCATGGGCATCACTGTAGAAGAATAAGGCATTGAACATTTAGTGAAACCGATAACGAAACAAACGTGGGAGGGAGATTCCCGCAATTACCACAGGAGGTTATTTATATGAAACGCGGAAAAAAATACGCAGAGGCTGCGAAAGCAGTTAACCGTGCAAATTTATACGACCCAGAGGAGGCTATTTCTTTAGTAAAGAAAACAGCCGTAGCAAAATTTGACGAGACAATCGAAGCTCATATCAGAACAGGATGTGACGGACGTCATGCAGAGCAGCAGATTCGTGGTGCAGTTGTACTGCCTCACGGAACTGGAAAGACTGTTCGTGTTTTAGTATTTGCAAAGAATGCAAAAGCTGATGAGGCTCAGGCTGCAGGTGCAGACTTCGTAGGAGCTGAGGAACTTATTCCAAAGATTCAGAACGAAGGATGGTTAGACTTTGACGTTGTAGTTGCAACACCGGATATGATGGGCGTTGTTGGTCGTTTAGGACGTGTCCTTGGACCAAAAGGC
>CABSEJ010000007.1 GCA_902476765.1 uncultured Blautia sp. | reverse complement strand
AGGAATGATACAGTGTAAAAAATACATAAAAAAAGCTTTTGAAAAACATATGCGGGGGGAAGGCTTCTGTCTGGTAGAACTTTTGTCTCCCTGTCCCACCAACTTAAACATGAGCCCGGTGAAGAGTATGGAAAGAATCAAAACCGAAATGGTGAAATATTTTCCGCTGGGAGAATTTCAGGATAAGAAGGGGGAATAAAAAATGGCAAAAGAAATTATTTGTGCAGGCTTCGGAGGACAGGGTGTCCTTACAGCAGGAATGCTTTTAATCAATGCAGGAATGGAGCAGGATAAGAACGTGCTGTTTTACCCCTCCTACGGTTCAGAAATGCGGGGAGGTACAGCCAACTGTACGGTGAAAATCAGCGACAAACTGATTGCAAGCCCGGTGTCCAAACAGCCGGATATTTTATTTACTATGAATACCCCTGCTATTGATAAATTCGAGGAACGGTTAAAACCAGGCGGTCTGCTTCTGGTGAATTCCTCCATTGTGCCGGAGGACAGGAGCTACCGGGAGGACATAAAAGTGGTAAAAATCCCTGCCACAGACATTGCGGCAGAACTGGGAAATCCCAAAGGCGCAAACCTGGTAATGCTGGGGGCGCTTGCGGCTCACAGTGACTTATTTACTATTGAATATATGGAAACCGCTATTGTTTCCTTTTTTGAGAAAAAGGGCAAAGGCAAATATAATGAAAAGAATGTGGCCTGTTATCGAAGAGGTGTAGAAGGAAAATAAAGGGAGGTAGTTCAGAATGGATTTGACAAAACTGTTAAAGCCAAAATCCGTGGCAGTCATCGGAGCCAGCGAAAAGAATGGATTTGGGGGAGATGTATGCAGAAACATCCTGACCTATGTGGAAGATAAAAGCAGAATTTATTTTGTACATCCCAAAAGAGAGCAGGTGTTTGGCATACCCTGTCATAAATCCGTTACAGAGATACCGGATACCATAGATTTGATGATTATCTGTACATCCCAGAAGACAGTCGTTCCCCTTTTGGAAGAGGGCAGCAAAAAAGGCTGCAAAGGCGCCGTTGTATTTGCCAGCGGTTACGGAGAAGTGGGAACAGAGGAAGGCAAAGAAAACGAGAGAATTTTACAGGAAACCGCCAAAAGATTAGACATAGCTGTCATGGGTCCAAACTGTGCAGGGTTCGTAAATTGCGTGGATAACGTACAGGGATTTGCCTTTATTTCTGAGAAGAGAGACCGAAAAGGAAGTGTGGGCGTGGTATCCCAAAGCGGACAGTTATGCTTATCCCTGATGGACTGTCCGGGAATGCGGTTTTCTTATATCATATCTGCAGGAAACGCAAAGATTGTGCAGATGGAAGATTACATGGAGTTTTTGGTGGACGATGAAGATACCAAAGTGCTCAGCATTTATATTGAAGGAGTAAAGAATGCGGAGAAATTCGGGGAAGTCCTGAAAAAAGCCGCTCTCAAGAGAAAACCGGTAGTCATCTTAAAGGCAGGAAGAAGCGCCAAAGGCGGTGCCATAGCAGCCTCCCATACAGGAAGTCTTTCCGGCTCTGATGCCTCCTTTGATGCGGTACTGAAAAAGTTTGGAGCAATCCGGGTGGACGACCTGGAAGAACTGATGGCCATGTCCCTGATGCTCTCCACGCTGAAAAAGCTTCCGGAAAAACCATCTTTTGCTTCTATGAATCTTTCCGGAGGAGAAACCGGTATCTGCGCTGACGTGGGAAGTATATATGGCATTCACTTCCCGGATTTTACAGAGGAGACCCTGACTAAGCTGAAAAACCAGCTTCCGGATTATGCTTCTCCCAATAATCCTCTGGATATGACAGCCAGCCTGTCTTATGATGCAGATTTATATGCAGAGGCTCTTAGGACGGTTATGGAAGACTCCAATGTAGGCATGGTTTTGATTGGGTATACGCTGCTGCTGGAGATTGCAGACCCTGCCATTCATTACATGTATGAAGGAATCGAAAAAGTAATCCGGGAAAAAGGAGAGGACTGTAAGCCTATTGCTATGATTCCCTTTGCGGAAAATACCAGAAACCCGGAATATCAGGAAAAACTGTTCCATATAGGAGTTCCGGTGCTTCCGCCTACGGTATATGCTTTTAAGCTGTTGAAATACCTGTCAGATTTTATTGCTTATAAGCCGGAAGAAAAATCCCTTTCCCTGTGTCCGGGAGAAAAGAAGGCAGGAGAAACCTACGCTTTATCTGAACACAGCAGCAAGGAAGAATTAAGGAAATACGGTGTTCCATCTGCTGAAGAAATCATTGCCCAGTCAGAGGAAGAGGCAGTAAAATTTGCGGAAAAATATAATCAGCCGTTGGCTATGAAAGTGGAGTCCGCCGATATTCTCCATAAAAGTGATGTAGGGGGCGTAAAGCTGAACGTACAAGGCGGAGCGCAGGCAAAAGCCGCCTACCAAGAGATTATGGAAAATGTGAGGAAAAACCGCCCGGATGCAAAAATCAACGGAATTCTAATGGTTCCTATGCTGAAAAAAGGGATAGAGATGATTATCGGCGTTAATAATGACCCACAGTTCGGTCCCATGCTTATGGTGGGAATGGGAGGGGTTTTTGTGGAAGTCTTTAAAGATGTTTCCTTATACCCGGCTCCTGTGAACCGGCAGGAGGCCATGGATATGCTGAAATCATTAAAAGCCTTTAAACTGTTAAAAGGATACAGAGGCGCCAAGCCCTGCGATATAGATGCTCTGTGCGACACCATAATCGGTATCGGAAATTATGCAGCAGCCAATAAGGATGTGCTGAAAGAATTAGACATAAATCCGCTGTTTATTTATGAAGAGGGAGAAGGCGTAGGCCTGGCAGACGCTCTCATTGTAAAATATAAGGAATAAGTCGGAAGGGAGGGCCCTATGGTACAGAAAATAATAAAAGACAGCATTGATATGTATTATGAAAAGGCAAAGGAATTAGGAGATTATCTTACCAATCATCCGGAAATCAGCGGAAAAGAGGAAAATTCCTGCAAATATATTACAGAATTTTTGAAGACCCAGGGATATGAGATTACTGCTCCCTATGCAGGTATGCCCTATTCCTTTCTGGCTGTGGATAAGAGAAGACAGGGTGACACAGGAAAAAAGGCTGCATTTTTATGCGAATATGACGCCCTGCCGGAAGTGGGACACGCCTGCGGCCATTCCTTTAGCTGTGGAATCAGCGTTTTGGCAGCTTTAGCTCTGAGAAATGCCTGTCCGGATTTGCCAATCCGCATGGATTTGGTGGGCACTCCGGGAGAGGAGTTTGTTGGGGGAAAATGCTATATGACACAGAACGGTGGTTTTGATGATTATGAATATGCGGCTATGGTCCATCTTCACAATCAGGATATTACTTATTTTCAGGTACTGGCCTCCAATGACAGATATTTTACTTTCCGTGGCAAAGCAGCCCATGCTTCCTCCGCACCGGAGGAAGGGCTGAATGCATTAAATGCAGCAAGGCTTTTTATGGATGCCATGGATATGTGGAGGCAGCATATTTCTAAAGACTGTCAGTTCCACGGCATTGTGGATAAGGGAGGTACTGCCCCCAATATTGTGCCTGATGAGGTCTGTCTTGACTATTATTACCGGGCAGCCACTATAGAGAATTTGTGGAAATTAAATAAGATTTCTGAGACCTGCGCCCAGGGTGCCGCAATGGCTACGGGAACCCGGGTGGAATGGCAGCAAAGGTATCCGGACTACGGAGAAATCTACTGGAATGACTATATGGACGGGATTATGACAGAACTTTATAAGAATGTAGGCAGAACTCCCGTGGAATCTCCGGGACCTGGAGGCTCCACAGATATCGGAAATGTAAACATGAAGATTCCGGTATTTCATCCTATGCTGGATATTACAGGAAATAGAAAAGAATATGTCATTCATGACCGGAAGTTTGAAGAGCTTCTCCACACGGAGGCAGCGGGAAAAGCGTTAAAGGACGGTGCCGCTGTTCTGGCTGAGCTGGCCTATAAGCTTGCCATGGAGCCGGATTCCCTGAAAAATATCAAAGAGGCCCACGCTGCCTACAGAAAGCTGTAAATCAGACGGAAAATACCAGGGGGAAACATATGATAGAAATTAAAAATGTTTCAAAATCTTACAGAGATAAGCTGATACTGCGAAATATTAACCTGGTTTTCGAGACAGGGCAGTTTATCGTTATTATCGGTTCCAGCGGCTGTGGGAAGACCACGCTGTTAAAGATGATAAATAAGCTTCTTCCCATGGATTCCGGCGATATTCTCATAGACGGGAAATCTATCCGGGAAATACCGGATACCAAGCTGCGAAGAAGGATTGGATATGTGATACAAGATGGAGGATTGTTTCCCCATCTTACGGTAAGAGAAAACCTGGAAATCATGTTGAAAATAGAGGGAATGCCTCCGGAAAAGCGGGAAAAAAGGGTGCTGGAGCTGCTGGATATGGTAAATTTGAACCCGAAAATTTATTCCAACAGTTATCCCTGCCAGCTGTCCGGAGGCCAAAAGCAGAGAGTGGGAGTGGCCAGAGCTTTTGCCGCTGATACGGACTTGATTTTAATGGACGAGCCTTTTTCGGCTTTGGACCCTCTTACCAGAGAAGAGCTGCAAAATGAGATAGTAAAGCTGCAGAAAAGGTATAAGAAAACCATTGTTTTTGTCACCCATGACATGGACGAGGCCATTAAATGTGCGGATAAGATATGCGTGATTCAAAACGGACAGGTCATACAGTTTGACCAGCCGGAGAAAATTTTAAAATATCCCCAGAATGATTATGTGGAAATGTTTATCGGGAAGAACCGTCTATGGGGAAATCCTTCCTATATCCGGGCAGGAGATATTATGTGCCGGGAATCTTTCCAGCTGTCAAAGGACCGGACGGTTTTGCAGGCCCTGCAGATTATGCGGCAGAACATGATTAACAGTGTGTTGATTACACATGGGAACTCCAGGAAGCTGGACGGGGTTGTGTGGCTGGAAAACATCCGGAAGCTGCCGGATTCCCAGCTTGGAATGTCGGTTCAGCAAATCATGAGCCAGGACTATAAGACCGTATATGAGGAAACAACGCTTCAGGAAATCATCAATACCATTGATTATAAAAAATCCGGTGTTATTCCTGTTTTAAATCAACGGGGAGAATTAAAGGGTATATTGACAAAAAGTATATTGCTGTCGGTATTGAGCAAACGTTACAGACAGACAGAGGGGGCTGAGGAATGAATGGATTGTTAGACGTTTTTTATCAGAGAAAAGAAGAGCTGTACCAATTATTCCTTCAGCATATGGAGATGACAGCCATTGCGGTGCTGCTTTCTGTCTGTATAGGAATTCCTCTGGGAATTCTTATTACAAAAAATAAGAAAGCTTCGGGAATTGTCATAGGAACGGCCAATTTGATGCAGTCTATCCCAAGTATAGGACTTCTGGCCTTTTTAGTTCCTATCGTAGGAATCGGGGAAAAGCCGGCGATTATTATGGTGATTATTTACGCCTTGCTTCCTATTATCAAAAATACTTATATCGGTATTACGGGAATTGACCCCTTGACCGTAGAATCTGCCAACGGAATCGGATTATCTAAAATGCAGTCTTTGTTTCAGATTCAGATTCCCATTGCCATGCCTTATATTATGGCTGGCATACGGATTTCTGCCGTTACCGCCGTTGGAACAGTGACCATCGCTGCCTTTGCAGGTGCAGGAGGCCTGGGCTGGTTTATCAATTTAGGCTTAAATGCCAATGACCCGGATTTAGTGCTTTTGGGAGCCATTCCGGCCTGTCTTTTGGCTCTGGTGGTGGATTTTATTTTAGGAAAAGCAGAAGCTGTCCTTACTCCGGAGGGGCTAAAGGCAGCAGACAAAATACATTACCGCACACGAAAGGAGCAAAATCGGCGAATTGCAGGAGCAGTTGTATTTTTCGTGATTATATTCTTGTTCCCTGTGGTTCATACCCTTGTGGCAAACCTTCGGGAAAAACAAGATACTCTTGTAGTGGGAAGCGAAAATTTTACAGAAGCCATTATACTGGGAAATATTTACAGCCAGCTTATCCAGAATCAAACAGATATTCAGGTGGAAGAACGATTTAATTTAAACGGAACCATGATTACCATGTCTGCCATGGAAAATGGGGACATTGATACTTTTACAGATTATACCGGCGTTCTGGCGCCTAATGTACTGGGGCTCAGTTTGTCAGAAAATCCGGAAAATCTCTATGAAACAGTAAAGGAAAAAATGCTGCAGGAATACAGTATGGAGGTTTCACAGCCTTTAGGGTTCAGCAATACTTATGTCTTTGCGGTGACAAGGGAAACCTCGGAAAAGTATGGAATTACCAAGCTTTCCCAGCTGTTGGAGCAGGCAGGGGAGCTTCGGCTGGGCTGTACAACAGCCTTTACCCAAAGAGAAGACCTGCTTCCTAAATTGCAGACAGAATACCAGACTGAATTTAAAAGCGTGGACGGTTTGGAAGGAAATATCCGCTATCAGGCCATCAGCTCCGGAAAGGTAGAGGTGGTAGATGCCTTCGAGACAGACGCTATTTTGATGGATATGGATTTGGTGAAAATAGAAGACGACATAGAATATTTTCCTCCTTATGAGGCGGTTGCAGTGACTAGGGAAGATAGCTTCCAGAAGTTTCCGGAGCTGAGAGAAGTCATGGAAACCCTGGAGGGAGAAATTTCTACAGAAGACATGACAGAAATGAATTATAAGGTGGATATAGAAGGCAAGACTCCTAAAGAAACCGCAGTTGAGTTTCTGAAGGAGAAAAATCTTATAGAATAAAAGAATAGGATACCAGGGTTAAATATTGTTTGCCCTCAACATCACGATACAAAGAAGGACTGCTCCCCCTTTGCGAAATCATTGGTTTATGCGGGGGAGCAGTCCTTCTTGTTGTATAGTATATATCCAACGCAAAATTTAACCTTTGCAACCATGTGTGCCCTTGTTCAGAGAGGGTAAGTATACCGCAGCGTACAAGGGGCGTTTGGCCCTTTGTAATGTTTAGGCAGCGACCTGGATTTTTCCTATGTTAAGCCTCCAGACTGCCGGATGTTTCCTCCTGCTTTACCAGAGTCACCAGAGTCTCTCCGATTCTGTGGTTGACAACGGTTTTTACCTGGATTTTCATAGTCTCTGTCTGACAGGTAAAGGTTTCTCCGTTGCCGGGAACTCGTCCGATTACGTCACAGATATACCCGCTGTAGGTGTCAAAGTCATCGGTGGGAAGCTGGATGCCCAGGGCTTCCGCTACATCGTCTAAATCTGCAGAGCCCTGAATTTCCCAGGTGCTGTCATCAATCTGCTGGATTTCCGGCGCCTGAATGGAATCTTCCAGTTCATATAAGTCTCCTACCAATGCCTCGATTAAATCGTGAAGAGTGATAAGGCCGGACATGCCGCCGTACTCGTCTATGAGAACAGCAATATATTTACGGGAAGCTTTCATCTTCTGGAACAGCACGTTAGCCTTCATGTTTTCCGGTACAAACCAGGGTTTATCCAGACAGGTTTTAATCACCTGCTGTTTGGATTTCCTTTCAGAACGGAAATAGTCTTTCGTGTTTAAAATTCCCACAATGTTATCTGTATTCTCTCGATACACAGGGTAGAAAGTGTGACGGCTTTCAAAAATAACACCGTCCCAGGTGTCTAAACTGTTGGCTATATCCAGAGAAGTTACATCAATTCTGTGGGTGCATATCTGTTCTGCAGAAATATCGTTAAAATCAAAGACATTCTGGATGATTTCTGTTTCGCTTTTGTCAATAGTACCCTGCTGGCTGCCCTCTGAGAGCATCATGCGGATTTCTTCCTCTGTTACCTGTTCCTGGGTTTCCTCAGGATTGATACCAATTAGGTGCAGCGCAGCATTGGTGGAAAAAGTGAGAAGAGAAACCAGAGGCGCAAAAATTTTCGAAATTCCATACAGCATTCCGGCCATAGAGAGCGCCAGAGATTCGGATTTTTTCATGGCAATTCGCTTTGGAACCAGTTCTCCGAATACCAGGTTGAAATAAGCCAGCACTACAGTAATAAGTACCACGGCTATAGAGCTTAAAACCTTTTCCGGAACAGGCACTCCCATTCTTATAAAAAACTCTACTAAAGGCTCTGCAAAGTAGTCGGCGGCAAATGCACTGTTTAAGAAACCGGCCAGAGTAATCACTACCTGTATAGTGGCAAGGAACCTGGCGGGCTGGGCCGTAAGCCGGGAAAGCTTTATGGCTTTTTTGTTTTTTTCTTCCGTAAGCTTTTTCAGCTTGGATTCATTCATTGAAATAACAGCTATCTCTGCGCTGGCAAAGACGGCGTTTAAGAAAATTAAGATAATAAGTAAAATTATAGAACCAATCATTTTTGCTAAAAACTCCTTAAAATTAGTATACTTAGAAATTAAAAATACGCAAAAAGGGACAGCCGCACAGCTTTCCGGAAATTGCTTCCGCAAAGCTGTGCAGCGTCCCTTTATGTATTCATAATAATTTCCATGGGCTGATATACAAATTTACAACAATCATTGTCAGGCTCGTCGTCCATGAAAAATTTCACATCCTTTCTGATTGGTATTAAAATTATCATATCTTTTTTGGGTTGTCAAGAATCTTCTTTATTTTATGATAAAATCGTGATATAATCGAATTATCAGAAAATTCAAGAACCGGTGGGAACGGGAAGGAACCGGTTCGGAAAAAGAGGAGGTAGTATTATGGAATTGGAAGCAAGAATGTTTAAGGCATATGCAAAAGGGGATGATAAAATCCAGTTGAAAATTATCCCCGGACATTTCGTTACATCTCAGTCTCATATTACCCATTACCTGGATATGACTACCATGAAGACCAGATGCGCTGAGGCTTCCAGGATTGCCAAGCTGCTGTCTGCCAGATATGAGACCACCACTCCTGTGGATACCATTATCTGTATGGATGGTCTGGAGGTAATCGGTGCTTTTTTGGCAGAAGAACTGGCAAAGGCCGGGGTTTTGTCCATGAATGCTCACAAGACGATTTATATTGTTACTCCGGAGTTTAATCCAAACGGTCAGATGATTTTCCGGGATAACATTCAGCATATGGTGCGGAAGAGAAATGTAGTTATTCTCATGGGCTCCATTACCACAGGAACTACTTTGCAGCAGTGTATGGAAAGTGTGCTGTACTATGGCGGAATCATTCAGGGCGTGGCAGCTATTTTCAGCGCAGTAAATAAAGTTGCAGGTCTGGATATTAACGCTGTATTTAAGAAACAGGATATTCCAAACTATGAATCTTATGCTGCAGATAAGTGCCCTATGTGCCAGAGACAGGAGAAAATAGACGCCATTGTCAATGGCTACGGATATTCTAAGCTGTAAAGCGGACAAAAAGGCTGCATTAAATGTGTATTAGGAATAATTATACATTTTATGCGTGTCTTCTGCTATACATAAAGGCCTTTTATCGGGGATTGCCGTGTATATCACATGGCAGTCCCCGAAATTTTTATATTGGTTCGGCCGGGGGATTCAGGAAAAAATTACGCCTGGTTCTGTTACGAAATTTTTTGTCACCCGCTGAAAAGTTCTATCTTCCGGAAAAAAACTATGTTATACTTATGTTTTGAAGATTACGGGAACAGGCAGTGTGAAGCAGAAATCCATACCTGCATGGAAAAGAGAGGGATAGAGACAGCTTTCCCGGATGATAATAAAGGATAAGAGAAAAGATTATAAAAATAAGAAAAAGACAAAGAAAAAGTAAAAGCAAGAGAAAAGAACAAAAACAGGAGGAACTGGTATGAAAATAGAAGCAGTACCGGCCTATGAGCTGGTGATGTGCCAGGATATTTCGGACATTCATTCTACCGGATATTTGCTGAAGCACAAAAAAAGCGGAGCCAAAGTTATGGTCATAGAGAATGAGGATGACAATAAGGTATTTAATATAGCCTTTCGTACACCACCGGCCAACAGTACGGGAGTGGCCCACATTCTGGAACACAGTGTTCTCTGTGGTTCCAGACATTTTCCTTTAAAGGACCCCTTTGTGGAGCTGGTAAAGGGTTCTCTGAATACTTTTTTGAATGCTATGACTTATCCGGACAAGACCATGTATCCCGTGGCAAGCTGCAATGATAAGGATTTTAAGAATTTAATGCACGTTTATCTGGACGCTGTATTTTTCCCTAATATATATGAAAGAGAAGAAATTTTCCGCCAGGAGGGCTGGCATTATGAGCTGGAAGACCTGGAAAGCCCGGTAACCCTTAACGGGGTTGTCTACAATGAGATGAAGGGAGCTTTTTCCTCACCAGAGGATGTGCTGGACAGGGAGATTTTCAATTCGCTGTTTCCGGACACTCCTTATGGCGTAGAGTCTGGGGGCGACCCTCAATATATACCGGATTTGAAGTATTCTGAATTTTTAGATTTTCACAGCAAATACTACCATCCGGCCAACAGCTATATTTATCTTTACGGAAAAATGGATGTGGAGGAAAGGCTGAACTGGATGGACAAGGAATATCTGTCCCAGTTTGATGCTATTCCTGTGCAGTCGGAGATTCCTATGCAGAAACCTTTCCAACAGGTTAAGGAGCTGGTGATGGAATATCCGGTTTCTGAGAATGAGCCTACGGAGGAGAATTCTTATCTGTCCTACAATCTGGTAGTAGGTGACAGTCTGGACGTGGAAAAATGCACGGCCTTTGAAGTGCTGGATTATGTGCTTTTGAGCGCACCAGGTGCGCCTTTGAAGCAGGCTCTTTTAGATGCAGGACTGGGAAAGGATATTCTTGGCTCCTATGAGGATGGGATTTATCAGCCCTTCTTTTCCATAGTGGCGAAAAACGCCAGACCGGAGGACAAGGACAGATTTGTGGACCTTATTAAAGCAACTCTTGAGAAGATTGTAAAGGAAGGTATTGACCAGAAGGCTGTGGCCGCAGGTATCAATTATATGGAATTCCGCTTTCGAGAAGCAGATTTTTCCTCTTTCCCCAAGGGCCTGATGTATGGTATTGATGTATTTGACAGCTGGCTCTATGATGAGGGACGTCCCTTTGACCATCTGAAAAAGCTGGGGATTTTTGATAAGCTGAAAAAGGAAGCAAAGACAGGCTATTTTGAAAATCTGATAGAAGAATATTTCCTTAATAACACCCACGGTTCCGTGGTAGTGGTGAATCCCAAGAGAGGCCTGGCCGCCCAGAGAGAGAAGGAGCTGGAGGAGAAGCTGGCCGCTTATAAAGCTTCTCTTTCCCCCAAGGAGCAGGAAAAGCTGGTAAAGGATACAGTTCATTTGAAAGAATACCAGGATTCCCCGGAAAGCCAGGAGGCTCTGAATACCATTCCCCTTTTAAAGAGGGAGGATATTTCCAGAAAGGCCGGCAGACTATACAATACAGAGAAGCACTGCCAGGATACGCTGATTCTCCATCATGATTTAGACACTAACGGAATCGGCTATCTGGAGCTTTTGTTTGACACAAAGCAGGTACCGGAGCGGCTGGTTCCGTATATGGGGATTCTGAAATCTGTTTTGGGATATGTGGATACGGAAAATTTCACCTACGGAGAGCTGTCTAATGAAATCAACAGCAGAAGCGGGGGAATTTATTTTGGGGTACAGGTTTTCGGCAATGCCTGGGACAATAAGAAGACGGTTCATATGCTGGGAATTAAGGCTAAAGCCCTGTACCAGGATATTCCTTTCGTGTTCCGGATGATAAAAGAAATTCTGGGAACCTCAAGACTGGGGGATGAAAAGCGTCTGTACGAAATCATTGCCCGGATGAAGTCCAGACAGCAGATGAGCATGGCTTCGGCCGGCCACTCTACAGCGGTAATGCGGGCGCTATCCTATTTTTCAGAGACCGCCTGCTTCCAGGAAAAGGTGGCAGGGATTGATTTTTACAGATTGCTGGATGATTTGGAAAAGAACTTCCAGGAGAGAAAAGAAGGCCTTATAGCCGCCTTAAAGGAATTGATGCATTATATCTTCCGGCCGGAAAACCTTATGGTAAGCTATACCTCTGATGAGGCAGGCTATCATGGTCTGGAGGAAGAAATCCGGGAATTGAAGGCAGGCCTTTGTACAGAAGAGATACAGGGAGAACCGGCTGTCTCTGTGTTTGAGGTTAAGAATGAGGGATTCCAGACCTCAGGACAGGTGCAGTATGTGGCGGCTGCAGGAAATTTCGCAGAAGCTGGCTATCACTATACCGGAGCTTTGCGGATATTAAAGGTTATGCTGAGCTATGAGTATCTCTGGATGAATATCCGGGTAAAAGGAGGGGCCTATGGGTGTATGAGTTCCTTCCGGCGGAATGGAGACAGCTTTTTAGTTTCCTACCGGGACCCTAATCTGAGAAAAACATTGGAGGTTTTCCAGAAGACCGGAGACTTTATCCGCTCTTTCCAGGCAGATGAAAGGGAAATGACAAAATATATTATCGGAACCATCAGTGAGCTGGATACGCCTCTTACACCCTCCGCTAAAGGCAGTATGTCCTTAAACGCCTGGTTTTCCCAGGTAAAAGAAGAGGATTTGCAGCAGGAGCGGGAGCAGATATTAGATGCCGACCCACAGGACATCCGGAATCTGGCAGAACTTGTAGATGCTGTGATGAAGCAGAACCGGTTCTGTGTCATCGGCAGCGAAGAAAAACTGCAGCAGGAGAAAGAACTATTCCAGGAAATGAAGTACCTATTATAAGGAGAATATATGAAGGCAGATTTTAAATCAGGATTTGCAGCAATTATCGGAAGGCCTAATGTGGGAAAGTCCACCCTCATGAATCATTTGATTGGGCAGAAAATTGCCATTACATCCAGAAAACCCCAGACAACCAGAAACAGGATTCAGACCGTTTACACCTGTCAGCGGGGGCAGATTGTATTTTTAGATACCCCGGGCATCCACAAGGCCAAAAATAAGCTGGGAGAGTATATGGTAAATGTGGCCCAGCGTACCTTTAAGGATGCTGATGTGATTTTATGGCTGGTAGAGGCCTCTGATTATATCGGACCTGGGGAGCGGCATATTGCAGAACAGTTGAAGGGGAATTCTCTTCCGGTGATTCTGGTAATGAATAAAGTGGATACCGTGGAGAAAAAAGCAGTGGCAGGCTATATGGAAGCCTACAGAAAGCTATATGATTTTGCAGACATTGTTCCGGTGTCTGCCCTGCGTTCTGTAAATCTGGACACTTTACTGGACTGTATTTTTAAGTATCTGCCCTATGGCCCTCAGTTTTATGACGAGGATACGGTAACAGACCAGCCGCAAAGACAGATTGTGGCGGAGATGATACGGGAGAAGGCTCTCCGGTGTCTGGGAGAAGAAATCCCCCACGGCATTGCAGTCAGCGTTGAGAAAATGAAAGAACGGCCCAATGGAAATCTGGTGGATATTGAGGCCACCATTATCTGTGAGAGGGATTCCCACAAAGGAATTATTATCGGGAAGCAGGGCGCTATGCTGAAAAAAATCGGCAGCACCGCCCGTGAAGATATGGAAAAGCTGTTGGACCAGAAGGTCAATCTGAAATTGTGGGTGAAGGTGAAAAAAGACTGGAGAGACAGCGATTATCTCATAAAGAATTTTGGGTATGACAAGAAGGAAATCTGATGAGTGATTTGATTACCGTTACAGGCATGGTGCTTTCTGCTTCGCCTGTGGGCGATTATGATAAAAGGCTGGTACTTCTTACCAGAGAAAGAGGGAAAATCACGGCTTTTGCAAAAGGGGCAAGGCGGCAGAACAGTTCGCTTCTGGCTGTGGCCAATCCCTTTGTATTCGGTTCTTTTTTCCTGTTTGAGGGAAGGACGGCCTATCAGATGCGTTCCGCATCGGTGAAAGAGTATTTTGCACAATTGGCCGGCCTTCAGCCGGGAATTTATTATGGCTTTTATTTTCTGGAGCTGGCGGATTATTATTCCCGGGAAAATATGGACGGAACAGAGATGCTGAATCTTCTGTATGTGACCATGAAAGCTCTTTTGAAAGGAAAGATAAGCAATAATCTGATACGGTATATTTTTGAATTGAAGGCTATGACGGTGAACGGGGAATATCCTTCTGTGTTCCAATGCGGGGAATGCGGCAGTACGGAAGAGAACTGTTGGTTCAGTGTGGAGGATTCCTGTGTGTACTGCCAAAACTGTGGAAATGTGAAAAAAGGGCTTATCCACATCAGCCCTTCCGCCCTCTATACGCTCCAGTTTATCATTGCCGCAAAGCTGGAAAAGCTTTATAGCTTTACGGTTACCAGAGAAGTGGAGGAGGAAGTAGGAAGGGTGATGCGGGCCTATACAAAAAGATACATAGACAAGGAATTTAAAAGTCTGGAAATCCTGAAGCTTATGGTCTGAATCACCATGGGTAGAGGACCATAAGAAACAGGATATTACATAGGGTAAAAATAAGAAAGTAGCGCTTCCGAAGTTTAGGATAAGCCAGAGCCACCTGTTTATAGGAAATCAGGCTGGCCATGGAGGCAATCATTGTGCCAAGTCCTCCCAGATTGGTGCCTATGATGATTTCCCGTATATTGTCTGTGTAGCCGGACAGCAGAAGAGCTGCAGGCACATTGCTGATGATTTGGCTTAAAAGCACAGAAATAAGCCGTTCCCTGCCTTCCAGCAAAGAGAGAATGACTCCGTGGAGAAGCTGGAAATTTTTCAGATTGCCTACAAAAACAAAAAAGAAGACAAAAGTAAGCAGCAGGGAGTAGTCAATTTCCCGGAACAGCCGCCGTTCCTGCAGAAAAATACAGCAGCAGGTTATCAGAAGCAGCAGGGCAGGAGACAGTATCCTGGCCACGGAAAGAAGGCATAAAAAAAACAGAGCAGAATAAAGCCAGATAGGCCTTTTCTCCAGCGGCGGCAGCTTCTCAGGGACGATGGGGATAAAATCCTGCCTATAGCCCAGAAATACAAAAAAAAGAAGAATAACTCCGGCTAACAGGGTGTAAGGCAGCATCAGCAGCAGAAAATCCTGTAAAGGATAGCCGGACAGAGAATACAGATACAGGTTCTGAGGATTCCCTACAGGAGTCAGCATACTTCCCAGATTTGCGGCAATGGTCATAAGTGTGATGGTGTAGCACAGCTTTGGCGTCATACCGGCCATTTTCAGCAAAAGAATTCCAAAAGGAACAAAGGTAATCAGGGCTATGTCATTGGTAATGAGCATGCTGGATACAAAACATAGAAAGACCAGAGTAAAGGCAAGTCCTTTTTTTGTCTTTACTCTGGACAAAATAAGATTTCCTGCATAGCGGAATAAATTCTGTTTTCCCATACCTCCTGTTATCAGCATCAAACAAAACAGAAGGATTAAAGTACGCAAATCCAGATATTTTATATAAGCCGTGCTGGGCGGTACGAAAAAACAGGAAGCCAGTGCCAGCACAAAGGAAGCGCATAAAACAACGTCATTTCTTAATATTTCAATGATTTTTTTCACTGGGGATTTTTCCTTTCTCCATATTTCCAGAGCATTATAGCAGAAAATTCCTATTTCGTCATGAGTTTCTTTGGATTTTCTCTGAAATGGAGAAAATCTCCGGGTTAGAGGTTGAAAAGAGAAGATGAACCAGTTATAATATAGCTTATCGTGTGAAGCCCGCTGATTCCGGGAAAACCGGGTGGAAATATGGGAGATGATTTCGTAGCAAAAAGCAGGGCAGACTACAGGATATAAGCCGTTTTTGTCTGAAAGACATTTACCTTCAGTGTACAAGGGGCCAAACAGTCGGAACGGCTGAAGATAAAAAGAATACAAGATTGATAGAGGAGACAGTAGAATGGAAAAGACAATGGAAAAGATTGTAGCGCTGGCAAAATCCAGAGGATTTGTATATCCGGGTTCTGAAATTTACGGCGGTCTGGCCAATACCTGGGATTACGGTCCTCTTGGCGTGGAACTGAAAAATAATGTTAAAAAGGCCTGGTGGCAGAAATTCGTAATGGAAAGTCCATACAACGTAGGTGTAGACTGTGCGATTTTGATGAATCCTCAAACCTGGGTGGCTTCCGGACATCTGGGCGGTTTTTCTGACCCTCTGATGGACTGCAGGGAGTGCCACGAAAGATTCCGGGCAGATAAACTTATTGAAGATTACTGCGCTGAGAATGGAATCCAGCTGGAAGGCAGCGTGGATGCCTGGAGCCAGGAGCAGATGAAAAATTTTATTGAGGAACATAACATTCCCTGCCCAACCTGCGGAAAGCATAATTTCACAGATATTCGTCAGTTTAACCTGATGTTTAAGACTTTCCAGGGCGTTACCGAGGACGCTAAAAACACCGTATATTTAAGACCGGAGACAGCTCAGGGAATTTTTGTAAACTTTAAAAACGTGCAGAGAACCTCCAGGAAAAAACTTCCTTTCGGTATTGCTCAGATAGGAAAATCTTTCCGAAACGAGATTACTCCCGGAAACTTTACCTTCCGTACCCGTGAATTCGAGCAGATGGAGCTGGAGTTTTTCTGTAAACCGGACACGGATTTAGAGTGGTTTGCTTATTGGAAGCAGTTCTGCTTAGACTGGCTCCACAGCCTGGGCTTAAAGGATGAAGAGGTTCGCTACAGAGACCATGACAAAGAGGAATTGAGCTTCTACAGTAAGGCTACCACAGACGTGGAATTCCTGTTCCCCTTTGGTTGGGGTGAGCTGTGGGGAATTGCTGACAGAACCGATTATGACTTGACGAGACATCAGGAAACCTCAGGACAGGATATGACATATTTTGACGATGAGACCAGCCAGAAATACATTCCTTATGTTATTGAGCCTTCTCTGGGTGCTGACCGTATGGTGCTGGCTTTCCTGTGCAGCGCTTACGACGAGGAAGTTCTGGATGCAGAAAAAAATGATGTGCGTACAGTTCTGCATTTCCATCCGGCCCTGGCTCCGGTGAAAATCGGCGTACTGCCTCTTTCCAAGAAATTAAATGAAGGCGCACTGAAGGTGTTCGGAGAGCTGTCTAAGAAATATAATTGTGAATTTGATGACAGAGGAAACATCGGAAAACGTTATCGCCGCCAGGATGAAATTGGAACTCCTTTCTGCGTGACTTATGATTTTGACTCTGAGAATGACGGCGCCGTGACGGTCCGTGACAGAGATACCATGGAGCAGGAAAGAATTAAAATTGAAGATTTGAAGGCTTATTTTGAGGAAAAATTTACATTCTAGGGCAGTAAATTACAGAAAATAGGACGACAGCGGAACCAGAGTTTAAACACAGAACTCTGGTTCTTTTTATACTATACAAATACTTTCTGCAAAAGAAAGCAGTATTTGAAAATCAGAGTGAGAACGTAAGCTATAGATTCAAGAGGTGATACCAGTGGCAGCATCAGCGATAAAAGCTGTTATGGAAAGCGAAATAAAATTTTATATGAAGCCATTTGTAAAATTTTACTTAAAGAAACAGCAGGCTCAATTTGTAAAGGATTTAAAAGAAGCCTTAAAGCCATAGGAAATTTGCGGAGCAGCTAAGCTATTCCGGTTGGAGGAAAAAAATGGCATTAAAAGAGGTTATTACAGATAAAATTGAGAGGCTCTTGTCCAGCCATCTGGGCAGATACCTTTGGAACCACTCTTGATGGCAGTTCTGTATACAAGGATATGATAACCCTTAACAAAAATCAATGTTTAAAGCCCATGGAATTTTGTGAAAATTCTCGTGTGGTTTCAGAGTATAAAGTGTGATATTATAATCTCAAAGCATGTATATTTCAATAGCCTTTTCCTCCTGTTTTTCAGGAATGGAATTATCTAAGCGGCTTTGCCGCATCTGCACTATCTAAGAACCTATCAAAGGAAAGAAATCTTAATGCTTTTATCCCAATAAGAAAACGGCAGAGAGGTTTCTTTTTTCGTATGGGAGCAGGGTGGTTTACTTGTTATCTGCCATGTCTTCTCCCCAAGGCCTCCTGCCTGAGAAAACAACAAAAAGGAGGTATTTTATGGGAGAAACACAGGACAGCAGAAACACAAAAACACAGGATATTGTTTTTCCAAACCGGATGTATAAATCCCGGATTTTTACTATGATTTTTCAGGACAAGGAAAAACTGTTGGAATTATACAATGCCATAAGTGGGAAACATTATACAGACCCAGAACTTTTAGAAATCAACACCTTGGAAAATGCCATCTACATGAATATGCAGAATGATTTATCATTCATCATAGATGCCAGACTCTCCCTGTATGAGCATCAATCTACAGTGAATCCAAATCTTCCTTTACGATTTTTATGGTATATATCAAAACTGTATATGGAAATAACCAGAAAAAAGAATATCTACGGCACCGAAAAGGTAGAGATACCGGAGCCTCAGTTTGTGGTGTTCTATAATGGAGTGGAGGAACAGCCGGAGAAAAGGGTATTGCGGCTGTCCGATTTGTATCAGACCAGACAGGAAAGAAGCGAGGAGGAGATGGGAGAAGGATTAGAATTGAAGGCAGTGATGTTCAATGTGAACCGCAGTCATAACAGGGCTTTGATGGAAGCCTGTAAGACGCTGAAGGATTATGCAGAGTATGTGTATCGTGTGAGACAGTATGCAGAAGCATCATCTCTGGAAGAGGCAGTATAGCGGGCAATTACGGAATGTATTCGTGAGGGGATTCTGAAAGATTTTCTGGAGAAGAATAGAGCGGAGGCGAAAAGTGTGAGTATCTTTGAATATGATGAAGAAGAGCACATGAGACAGGAGAGAGAACAGTTTTGGAATAAAGGTATCCGGGAAGGAATGGAAAGGGGCAGAAGCCTTACTTTAATCAGCCAGGTACAGAAGAAACTGGACAAAGGAAAGAGCATTTCGCAGATAGCTGAGGAATTAGAAGAAGAGGTCCCGGTAATCGAAAGAATATATAAAGCGGTGGCTGAGGAACCGGAAGCAGACTTAGAGATAATTTTTGAAAAGCTTAAAGGGGACTGTAAGTCATGAGCAACGAATACGATAATGAAAAATTTTTTGAAAAATATGAAAAAATGCCTCGTAGCAAAGAGGGTTTATCTGCTGCCGGAGAGTGGCACCAGTTAAAACCTCTATTTCCGCTCCTTCAAGGCAAGAGGGTTCTTGATTTGGGATGTGGTTATGGCTGGCATTGCAAATTTGCGGCAGAACAAGGAGCGGCACAGATATTAGGCCTTGACATAAGTGAAAAAATGATTGCAAAGGCCAGGAAAAAGAACAGGGCAAAGCAAATAGAATACAGACTTTGCGGAATTGAGGAGTATGAATATCCAAAAGACACATGGGATTGTGTAATTTCTAATCTGGCATTACATTATATTGAAGATATTGAGAGTGTATTTCAGAAAGTACATAGGACATTGAAAAAAGACGGAGTATTTCTTTTCAATATCGAACATCCGGTATTTACTTCCGGTGTGGGGCAAGATTGGATTTATACAAAAGAAGGAAGGCCGCTATATTGGCCTGTAGATAATTATTTCATTCCAGGAGAACGAAAGACACATTTTTTAGACTGTAATGTAACTAAACAGCATCATACCCTTACCCAAATCATTAAGGGACTGCTGGACAACGGTTTTGAAATTAAAACGGTAGAAGAAGCTGAACCATCGGAAGAAATGATGAATATGCCGGGAATGAAAGATGAGCTGCGCCGTCCTATGATGTTATTGATTAAAGCTATCGCAAAGAAAACAGAATAAAGTCCTTTGTTATATACAGAATCAGATTAACTATCAGAAAGTAGAAAGGAAGGAAAGATGGACGAAAGAGAAGAGCTTTTAAAACGGGACAGGGAAAGGGAGAAGAGAAGAGAGCAGCGCAGGCTGGCCCGTGAAAAAGAAGTAAAGAAGAAAAAGATGATTGCTGCCGCTTCGGCAGGAGCAGTTCTTGTCCTTATTATCCTGGTTTCTTTAGTGGGAACCAGCATTTCCAAGAAAGCTAAGGCGGAGGAGGCCAAGGAGAAGGCCAGACAGGAGGCACAGGCTCTGAAGAAGCAGCAGGAGGAAAATACAGTGGAGATTCTGGCTGTAGGAGACAACATTGCCCATGAGGCTGTGCGGGACAGCGGCACAGAGATAAATGGAGTTATGAATTACGACCAGGTATATCAGGCTGTAAAAGAAGATGTGGAGGCGGCGGATTTGGCCATTGTGACACAGGAAACCATATTTGTGGAGGATGAAAATGATGTGTCCGGCTATCCCAGCTTCGGTACTCCCACTGCATTTGGGGACGCTTTGGTGGATACAGGTTTTGATGTGATTGCCAGCGCCACCAATCATACGTTGGATAAAGGAACAGATTCTATTAACTTCACTGTGGATTGGTGGGAGCAAAATCATCCTGAAACGGTAGTTTTGGGAATCCACAAAAGCCAGGAGGAAGCAGATGACATTACGGTAGTGCCTTGCAAGGGACTGAAAATAGCCATGGTAGACTATACATACAGCTTAAACGGTCTGGAACTGCCTCAGGGAGAAGATTACCTGGTGGATGTATTTGACGAGGACAAAGCCAGAGAGGACATCCGCAGAGCCAGGAAGCTGGGAGATGTGGTTGTGGCTGTAATGCATGTGGGAATAGAATATGACCAGGATATAGATGAAGAAACCCAGGCATGGACAGACCTGTTTCTGGAAGAAGGGGTGGATATTGTCATTGGTTCCCATCCTCATGTTGTACGGACCATGGAAATGCTCACCGGAGAAGACGGACATCAGATGCTGGTATATTATTCGCTGGGAAATTTTATTGCTACCCAGAATGATTTGCCCAGTATCATGGGAGCTATGGCTAAGATTACTGTCTGTAAGGATGTAGAAACCGGGGAAATTCAATTTCCGCAGCAGGAGTTTATTCCACTGATTTCCCACTATAACAGGGATACCCCGGAAGCGGCTGTGTATAAGCTGGAGGATTATACACAGGAGCTGCTGGAGCGTCATTCTGCCTACGAGAAGAATCCAGGCCAGTTTACTTTGGAGTATTATCAGGATTTATTTGAAGAGATAAAGGCCAAGGGGAACGGCGGAACCCTGGATAGTGATGGAAGTCAGGGAGAGACGAGGCAAGACAGTGCCGATGAAGCAGATACTAATCAGGGAGAGGCAGGCGGAGACAGCACTGGCGAAAATGGTACGAATCAGGAAGATGCAGACGGGAACACTACTGACGGAGAGGATGCTAACCAAGGCGATGAGGCCGGGGTAAATGCGGGCAGGGCAGCATGATAGGAAATTGGCGTAGGTCAGCCGCTGTGTCTTTGTAGCTTGTCTCATATTTATGGGCAGGTATGTTCACAGGAAAGAAAGAACGACTGCTGGAGTTTACACAGTTTGTTCTAAGATTTCAATGATGGTTGGAATACTGTCATTAGAATTGCATGAAATGTATAGAAATGTTTTAATTGTGTAAAATACACAAAAAACTTTGGAAAATACAGGAAAGAATATACAAAAAATCCATGTCACTATTGAAGACATGGATTTTTTTTGCTATAATGTTTCCTAGATTTATTCCGGCAGCAGGATAAAAGGTTAAATAGCCTAGTGAGATGACGGACGTGTTATTATACTGGGAGACGGAAGAGTGACAGAACAGATAAAGATTCTGAGACAGCTGTGCCGGACATAGGATTCAGAAGGAGGATATGACAAAATGGCAAAGAAAAGAAATATTATTGTAGGACAGTCAGGAGGACCCACATCTGTTATCAACTCCAGTCTTGCAGGTGTGTATAAAAATGCGATAGAAAGAGGATTTGACAAGGTTTATGGAATGCTTCACGGAATCCAGGGACTTTTAGATGAGCAGTATGTGGATTTGTCCACGCAGATTCACTCTGAGCTGGATATTGAGCTTCTGAAAAGGACTCCTTCCGCTTTCCTGGGCTCCTGCCGTTTTAAATTGCCGGAGATTCATGAAGATAAGGAAATTTACGAAAGAATTTTCCAGATACTGAATAAGCTGGATATCGATGCTTTTATTTACATTGGCGGAAATGACTCTATGGATACTATCAAGAAACTGTCTGACTATGCCATTCTGACAGGACAGACCCAGAAATTCCTGGGAGTACCTAAGACTATTGATAATGATTTGGCTTTGACAGACCATACCCCTGGCTTTGGAAGTGCTGCCAAGTATATCGGGGCTTCTACCAAGGAGGTTATCCGTGACGCCCAGGGCCTTACCTACAAAAAGAATATGATTACGATTATGGAAATTATGGGAAGAAACGCAGGCTGGCTTACAGGAGCTACAGCTTTGGCCAAGGCTGAGGACTGCGACGGCCCGGATTTAATCTATCTTCCGGAGGTTCCCTTTGATATTGACAAATTCCTGAAGAAAGTGAAAGAGCTTTTGAAGAAAAAATCTTCCATTGTTATTGCCGTATCCGAAGGCATCAAGCTGGAAGACGGACGTTATGTGTGCGAGCTGGGAAGTGTAGGCGATTATGTAGATGCTTTCGGACATAAGCAGCTTCAGGGAACTGCCACCTATCTGGCCAATTTCCTGGCAGCAGAGTGCGGCTGCAAGACAAGGGCAGTAGAGCTTTCCACTCTCCAGAGAAGTGCTTCCCACATGGCTTCCCGTGTAGATATTGACGAAGCCTTTATGGTAGGAGGAGCAGCAGTAAAGGCAGCAGACGAAGGAGACACAGGAAAGATGATTGTCATTGACCGTGTTTCTGATGATCCTTACATGAGCGCTACAGGCATCTATGATGTACATAGAATTGCCAACGAGGAGAAGCTGGTTCCAAGAAGCTGGATGAACAAAGAGGCCAACTATGTGACAAAGGATTTTGTGGATTATATCAAGCCTCTGATTCAGGGAGACTATCAGCCAATCATGGTAAATGGTCTGCCAAGACATCTGGTTTTAAAGATGAAGAAAAAATAAGAGCGGTTTTTTTGGAGAAGGGTTTTATAAACGGGCGTCCTAAAAGTCATGAGATGACTGGAGGGATGCCCTCTTTTTTAACTATGTAGACAACAGATGTTTCCGGCTTGTTGGTAGTTATGGAATATGTTATGATTTATCCATAGTTATTGTCAAAAGATGGAAAAAAATAGGGATTATTTTAGGATAATTGGTGAATTGTAAACATGGAAAAAAATAATTGGGTACATCAGGATAAGGCCATAGATTGTTTCCTCAGAGAAGAAAAAGGAATATTGGAGATGGCCACGGGAACAGGGAAAACCAGAACGGCTATCCGTATTATGGAGACTTTATTCCGGGAGAACAAGGTTGACCAGATTTTGGTGCTTACATATGGCAACGACCTTTTAGAACAGTGGTATAGAGAATTGTTGTTGAGATGCCAGGATGCGGTTTTGTTTCGGTGGTATGGGAATTACAATGAATTTTCCAGATTTCAGATTACAAAAGCAAAAGAGAAAATTATTTTAATTTCCAGAGAAGGAGAACGGATAAAATATGTGCTTGGACGGTTAAAGGACTTGGGAGAGAGAACGCTGCTTGTTTTTGATGAAGTTCACGGTGCAGGGTCGGAAGGATTCCGTAAAGCAGTGGAGAACGAAATACCGTTTTTTCATTATCGTTTGGGCTTAAGCGCAACGCCAATCAGAGAATTTGACCAGGAGGGAAGTGCTTTCTTAGAGAAAGCCATTGGACCGGTTATTTTTCGCTTTGATATTGCAGATGCAATTAAAAACGGCATTTTGTGCAGCTTTCGTTATATACCGCTGCATTACCAGTTGACTGGTGAGGAAAAAAAGAAAAAGCAGAACATTATTGCAGCTTATGAACAAAAACGCAAGAAAGGCATAGCTTTTCAGGAAGAAGACTTATATCGGGACTTGGCAAAAGTAAACAAGTTAGCCATTAACAAGATTTCTTTGTTTCAGGAATATATTCAAAAGGAGCCGCAGATATTGGAACGCTGTATTATTTTCGTAGAGACAAGGGAATACGGTTTGGCTCTTCAGAAAATGCTGCTGTCATACATTTATAAATTTCATACATATTATGGGAATGACGACAGCAGTAATTTAAGAAAGTTTGCCAGAGGACAAATAGATTGCCTGATAACCTGTAAAAAAATATCAGAAGGCATTGATATTCAATCAGTAAAAAATATTGTTCTTTTTTCCTCTGACAGAAGCAAACTTGTAACTACACAGAGGATTGGAAGAAGTTTAAGGAAGAGTCCGGCTGACAGGGAAAAGGTGGCAGCTATTGTGGATTTTATCTATGATAGTGGGAAATCAGAAGATCTGACAGCGGATTCAGAACGGGAACAATGGCTTACGGAACTGTCAAAAGTGCGGGAGGAGTGACGAAAATGGCATTGAGTCAAGAATTGAAAGAAGCTGTAAAAGAAGAAATAAAAAACATGGATGAAACAGAAGGCTTTCGGCTTCGTTTTACGAAAATGATTGAAAATTGTATGGATAATATGTGTTCGGAAGCAGAAATAGCAGATGTTATTGAATTGGTTCAATTAGCAGGAGAGATTTATGAGAATTAGAATACTGGGATGGCAATACCATAATATCCGCAGGATGGAAAATCTCACGGTGGATTTAACAAAAGAGGATGGGACTGTTTATGATAACTCCCTTATTATGATGCCAAACGGAACAGGAAAGACTACTACACTTTATTTAATCCGGGGAATTTTAAGCGGCAGTGCTACTGAGTGGAGAGCATCAGAGGTTAGGTCTTATCGCCCCCCTTTTTCAGATGTGTCTGAGGGAAGTTTTATCTTGAAAATGGAATTTGATCAGGAAATTTATCATTATATTTTAGAGCTGGATTATGAAACCGGGCGGGCCAGCTATAAAACCAGCAGCGCTATGATGGAAGGAGGATATGAAGATGGAAGAAGACTTCCTCTGTTTCTTAGAGATGTTTTTAAAAATGAAGAGTTTGTAAACCGCTTTGTATTTGACGGAGAACAGGCAAAGAAAACACTGAACAGTGGAAGTAAGGAGGCAGAAAATGCCATATTATATTTATATCAGCTTGATAAGTTAGAAGGGCTTTCTAGGGTGATTGATAAACTAATTAGGGAATATCAGGAAAGCAGCTCAGGCGGAAGTACAGCCCGAAGTGTCAGAGTGCATAAAGGGAAGGCAGAACGGCGTGAGCATATATTTTTGGATTTGCAAATGGACAAGAAAGAATTAGAAAATCGTTTGAAGGGAATGAAGGAAAAGAAAAAAAGTTATGAAAAGAAATATCAGGATATTCTGGCTCAGGACAATAGATTAAAGTCCGTACAGGAGGAGTTTTTGCAGGAGAAAGAAAGAAATCAAGAGGATATAAAACAAACCGTGAGAGGCTTACTGGACAGCATAAGAAAGCCTTACAATATTCAGATGGATTATCATACCAGACTAAAATCACTGGTAGAATGTATGCAGGTTCTGAAACTTCCTAAAAATACGGCTCAGGAATTTTTTAAAGAATTGGCAGAAAGTAAGGAATGTTTATGCGGACGGTGTATCGGCGAACAGGAAAGAAAATGTATCCTGGAAAAGGCCAAGGATTATTTGGGAGAAGATTCCCTGGTGGTGGTAAATTCCATCAAACGTGCATTAAATGAATATGAAAGAGAAGATACTGCCGAAATTCAGGAAGAGCATTTAAGAGAGCTGCTTCAGGAGGAAACCCAAATCAATCAGGGATTAAATCGTTTAGCTGTCCAAATGGCGGCAGAAGGAAATGAAGAAGTTCTGCAGCTGCAGGAAGAGGTTAAGAATCTGGAAAAGGAAATCACAGAAAGCCAGAGAAAGATATTGAGGCTGTCAACAACGGACTATACCAGCAATACTGGTTTAGATGAGAATAATAACATTCCGAAAGCGAAAATTGCGTGGGAGGAAGCCAGAGATAATTACCTGAAGGCCAGCGGAACCTATGAGTTTACCCGGAGAGCGGAAATCATGAAAGCGTATGTGGGGAATGTGAGGGAAAATGCATTAAACCGATTAAAACAATATATTGTGGGAGAAACCAACAAAAAAATAGAGGAACTGGTAGAAAATGATATTATTTTTATCAAAAAGATAGACGGGCATCTGATATTGGAGGGAAAAGACGGAGTCAGCGAAGGACAGACCCTTGCAGTAGCTTATGCGTTTATTGGAACGCTGTTTGAACATTCTCAGTTTGAATTTCCGTTTATCGTAGATTCACCGGCAGCGCCTATGGATTTAACGGTTCGGCGTGAGGTGGCGGATATTCTTCCTAAACTATTTCAACAGACCGTTATTTTGGTAACCTCCGGTGAAAAGAGCGGATTTGCAGAAGAGTTTTATAACCGGGATGATGTGAACTATTTTACCTTAAAAGGCGAGAAAAACCAACCTGTAGAGTGTATTTCCGGGAGAGCCTTTTTTGAACAATATCAGGAAAAAGAGTAGGAGGATTTGTATGCCCTTTGTTTTACCGAGAAAGTGTAAGCCTTTTTTCAGTCAAATATATGATTCCAAAAACCGTACAGGCACAAAACTGAAATTATATTTTGACGAATATTATCTTTGCCTGATGGTTGGGTTTGCAGCAGGGAAATATGATGAAAATGCGGAGCTGGAACGTACAGAGATAACAGACAGCTATCCTGCAGAATATGTGGAAAGTCGGGAATATATAGCTGGTTTGCTGTTTGCCACAGAAAGAAGCCGGCGGGGAATTCCTGAAAGTGACGGAGTGGCTTTAGAAAAGCTGATGACAGAATATATTGACGCCACTTCCAAAACCTATTTAAATCTCAGAGGAGAAAACAGGCTAAACCAGTATGCAGCAAGAGGAATGGAGATTATGTTGGATGTAATGAATCGGCCGGTAAGGTTAGATGAGTTTTTACTGGAATATATGGAGTGTTTTCATGATGGGAGGTTTATGAGAGGATAATGCAGGAACAGCAAAAGATAAAATCAGGTGATTTGACCTTAGAAGAACTTGTAGCAAAGCAAAATTATCTATTCCGGGTAACTAATTATCAGAGGCATTATGTCTGGACAGAAAAAGAGGTAAAACAATTTCTCTCAGACGGGGAATTTTGCTGGAGCCAAAAAGCAGAAGGAATTCGATTTATACATTTTGCCGGACAAATCAGTTTGCGGAAAATAGAAACCGGGCGTGATATGAGGACCCGTGTAGAAATTGTAGACGGACAGCAGAGGCTTACCACATTTTTTCTGCTGGTGGCCATTGTATGCCGCAAATTATCTATGGAATACAGGGAAAATTTTTGGGGCGGATTGTTGTGGAAGAAATATTTTCTTTCTACTGCTGAATGTGCGGATGATGAAGAAAGACTGATACTTTCCCACAGGGATCAGATTTTTTGGAATGGTTTAACCTGCCAGACAGGAGAAGTGCTGAAGGAATGCGAATCAGAATCCCATAAGCATCTGAAAACAGCGGCCAAAGTTATGAAAGAATACACGGAGCAAATGGTTGCAGGGAAAACGGAAAAGGAGTCGGCCCAAACCTTGTATGAGTATGTGGAAGCAATTGCAGTGTCCTTCCGCTTTGTGATTTTAACTACATGTCAAGCCGGATATGCTTATGCATTATACCAGATTGTAAATGACAGAGGAGTACCTCTTACCTCAGGGGAACTTTTGAAGGCCCGGACTATAGAACTTCTGTCGGATAAAAAATATCTGGCTTTGCAGGCTGAACAAATCTGGGATGACATTTTGAAAGATACAGGAGAAGAGACCAATCGCTGTCTGAATTGGCATTATGTGGCCATTACAGGCAGGCAGATGGAGAGTAAAAAAAGCGCAACCATACATGAACAATACGAGAGAGATGTGTTTCACTGCTATAATAAACGTATTCTTTCGGAGACGGAGCAGCAGGAGATAAAGCGGCAGCTGGACCATTTGGAAGTCAATGTGAAACGGATACGGGTGTTGACCAAAGGAGTGATTCCGGAGGCTGTCAGCGGATATACAAAAGTATTATTTGAAGCTTTGATAAAAGTTTTGAAAAATACGTTTTGTATACCTATTTACCTGAAAATATTGGAAATGCCGGAAAAACAAGCGATAAAAACTTTAAATTCCATAACGCCATTGCTGGCTAAAGCCTTTTTTATAGGCAAAACCATGGGTGGGCTTCACGACGGGGTCATTGCAAAATGTTATCTTGAAATCTGGAACTATATTGATTATAGCAGAGCGGATATAGACTCCATAAAAGAGGCTTTAGAGAGATTAGTCAGCCGGGACAACTGCAGAAAAGAATTCATATCCAGAGCAAAAGATAATGTATATGTACGAGGAGCTTCCAGAAATGATAAAGCAAAGTTTATGCTTCTTATGCTGGAACTATATTATTTAAAAAGTGTGGAGAGAGGCGGAAATGAATGCGGGGATGATTCTGTAGAATTTAAGGTGTCCCAAATGTCAATTGAACATATTTTAAAGGAGAGTGTAGACCCAAATGAAATCAGTCGGGAATTTTACAGCAGCATTCATAAACTGGGAAATTTGACTTTGGCAGGAAAAAGGGTAAATTCCAGATTAAAAAACGCAGATTTTGAAGATAAGAGAGAGCGTTATCAAAAATCTCCTTATTTTATCACCAGAGAAGTAGGAAAATCCGAGCACTGGAAAAAAGAAGATTTTAATTCCAGGCAGGAGAAATTTATGTGTGACTTGGAAAAGATATTTGAGATTTAAGCTTTAAATCCACAAACTTGACTTGCTCCATCTGAATAAGATATACTAGATAATGTCTGCACATATGTGTGCAGGCATTACTTGTTCATGACCATTAGAAGCTGGCTTTGCTGGCTTTTATGGTTTAGATATGAGAGGATATTGTATGATTACACGCCAAGAGATTGAACATATATATGAGATTATTAGAGAGCTTTATTTGGCAGAAGATATTCCCTGGGTATTGGGGTATTCCGGGGGAAAGGACAGCACAGCTACCCTTCAGTTAGTCTGGTATGCATTGAAAGAGCTGCCGGATTGGCAGCGTACCCGTAAACCTATACATGTTATCAGTACAGATACTTTGGTAGAATCCCCGGTGATTGTCCGGTGGGTGGAAAAATCCTTGGAATATATAAAGGAAGAATCCGCACAGCAAAAAATGCCTTTTATTGTACACAGACTGCGGCCGGATATAAAACAGACATTTTGGGTAAACCTTTTGGGAAGAGGATATCCGTATCCGAAATCTTCTTTTCGGTGGTGTACCAGTCGTTTGAAAATTATGCCTTCTAATGAATTTATCAAGTCTGTAGTTTCGGAGTACGGGGAGGCTATTTTGCTTTTGGGAACCAGAAAGGAAGAGAGCGCCCGCCGGGCTCAAAATATGGAACGGTACGAAAAAATGAGAGTCAGGGATTACCTCAGTCCAAATGGAAGCCAGCAAAACGGTCTGGTTTTTTCGCCGTTAGAGAAGTGGAGCAGCCAGGACGTGTGGTTTTATCTAATGCAATATGAGAATCCCTGGAATTTTGATAATAAAGATTTAATGAATCTATACCGAGGTGCAGCGGAAGATAGCGAATGTCCAATTGTAACAGATTTAAGCAAACCTTCCTGCGGAAACAGTCGTTTTGGATGCTGGGTCTGTACGGTGGTGGAGAAAGATAAATCTATGGAAGCTATGATTTTTAATGACTCCCAAAAATCTTGGATGACACCTTTGCTGGAATTCAGAAATGAGATTGCAGACTCTAATAAGGACTGGGAGCGAAGGGATTTCAGGAAAATGAAGGGCAATGTATTTCCTTTTAAAGGAGGTCTGGTCCATGGGCCTTATAAACGTCATGTACGGGAAGAATGGCTGGAAAGATTGCTTAGTATACAGAAAAATATCCGGGAAAACGGACCGGAGGAGTACAGAGATTTAGAGCTTATTACCATAGATGAACTGAATGTAATCCGTCGGATTTGGTTAGAAGAAAAACATGAATTTTGCGACAGCCTTCCGGAAATATACCGCCGGGTCATGAAGGAAGAGTTTCCTCTGGAATACTGCAGGAAGGCTCCTTTCGGACAGGCGGAATGGGACCTTTTAAAAACTACAAGCGAGGAACTTTACCCCAAGGAAGAGCTTGCTTTTGAACTTGCCTACCGTTTGATAGATGTGGAAAGTACCTTTTCCAGTCTTCAGAAACGTAAAGGAATCTACACCAGCCTACAGAGCCAAATCAGGCGCTGCTATTATCAGAGTGAAGAGGATGCCACAGAGTTTGCGCTGAACCGGGAAACAAGAAAGAAAAATTATGGACTGGAATATGATGTCAGGGCTGAAGCACTTGTGAATTCAGGAGAGGAAGAGACAGAAGAGGATATGATTTCATGAAGATTAAAAAAGTGATTCTTCAAAATATTGGAGTTTATGTAAATAGAAATGAATTTGAGTTGCAGTCTGATAAACCAATAATTTTAATCGGAGGCATGAACGGAAGAGGAAAAACCACTTTTCTGGAATCTATTTTATTTGCATTGTATGGGAGGCGTTCTTTAGATTCCGGGATAAAGCAGGAAAATTATCTACGGAAAGTCAGCAATGTTACGGGAAATCAATCCATATGCTTTATTGAGATACAATTTTCTGTACAAGAACAAGGAAAGGATGCAGAGTATGCAGTTAGAAGATATTGGGATATTGGACGGAATAAAATCATATTAAAAACAAGTGTCTGGAAAGACGGGGAAGAAAGCCAGGCTTTGTCAGAAAACTGGGATATGTTTGTAGAGGAAATTTTGCCAAGAGCTATTGCTTCTTTCTTTTTCTTTGATGGTGAGAAAATTGCGGAATTGGCTGCCACAGAGAACGATGCCCAGATTCAGTCCTCTATCAGAGCCCTTTTGGGAATTGATATGATTAATCAGTTAATATCTGACCTTCATACAGTAGCCTCCTCTTACCAGAAACTTCTGGGTGAGAGTAAATCAAAAAATGAACTGGAAAAAATAGAGACAGAAATTTCCCAGCAAGAGCAGGAATTGGCAGCAAAAGAAACAGAATATCAACAGATACAGGATATGCTGGCCTGCTTAAGAGAAGAAAGGGAAAAACTGGAGAATGAATATGCAGTAATCGGCGGAGCATATGCAGAATATCAGGGGAAAGTAAGAATCCAAAAAAAACAGGCGGAACAGGAAATAGAGGAAAATGAAGGAAAACTTTTAGAGTTGGCAGCTTCCAGTCTTCCATTAAAACTAGTAGAACCGTTATTAGCGGAAATTCAAAGTGCTGCAAACGACGAACAAAATCAACGGGAGATTTCTATCTTTCTGAACCAATTTCCCCAATTATATACAGAGTATACGAAAAGTGAAAAGTGGAGTCCGGAGATACAAAACTTTCTTGTATCTGTAAAAGAAAAAGTAGGTGAGTCAAACAATATATATAATCTGGATGAAGATACTTTGATCCGCCTGGAGGAAATTACTTCTGTCCTGAAGGTGGAATCACGGCAGGCAGAAGAGCTGCTTGAAATAAAAAAGAATCTAAACAGAAAAATGGAAGAAATAGACAATTATTTAGCTGTTGAGGTTGAGGATACACAGATTCAGACTATCCATCGACATTTAACAGAGAACAGTTACCAGATAGGACAGGCTGAAGCAAAACTGCATATGCTGCAGGAGAACTGTGAGGAGCTTAGCAGTAATCTGGAAACCCATAGAAAAATGCGAAAGCAGATGTTATGGAAAATGGTAAAAGAACAGGAAGAATCTGATGACAATAACAGGATGGTCACTTATGCATATGAGCAGATAGAGATTATGCGTGCTTATAAAAACCAGCTCCAAGCATTAAAAGCAGATGAACTGGCTAAGCAAATGACAGAGTGCTTTTCAAAAATTATCTCAAAAAAGGGATTGATACAAAAAATAACGATTAACCCTGAGACTCTGGAATTTTGTTACTATAACAAAAAAGGTCAGAGAATTTACCATCAGATGTTATCTTCCGGAGAGAAGCAAATCCTGGTGATTGCAATGCTCTGGGCTTTGGGCATCTGTTCTAAAGCAGAATTTCCGTTAATCATTGATACGCCGTTGGCTCGGCTGGATTCGGTTCATCGTACAAGCTTGATAGAAAATTATTTCCCGAAAGCCAGTCGGCAGGTAATCATTTTGTCTACAGACCAGGAGATTACCAGCCAGGATTATCAGGCATTAAAGAAATATGTAGGTAAAGAATATACTTTGGTATATGACGGGGACACTATGAGTTCTGCTGTTTGCCCTGGATATTTTGGAGGAAAAAAATTATGATTATAAAGCAGATTCGTTTGTCCGTCCAGGATAAAGAAAAACTATCAAGACTGAAAGGAAAAACAGGAATTCAGAATTGGAATATATTATGCCGCTGGGCATTGTGCTGTTCCCTAAAAGAGAAATCTATACCTTTGGAATTGCCACCAGGGGAAGAAAGTAATGTGGAAATCAGCTGGTTCACTTTTGGCGGAGAAAATTATAAACTGTATGAAGCTTTGATTAAAGCAAGATGTATAAAAGACGGATTAGGTACAGATGAGGCAACTCTGGCAAAATATTTTAATCTTCACTTGAGCCGTGGCATTTCTTATCTGGCTAGTACAAACTACATAAAGTCCCTGGATGATTTATTAGAATTAGCTGTGAAAGCTTAGGAGGAAAAGAATGGGAGTGTATCTGGACTATAATGCATCAACTCCTATAGACCAAAGAGTTTTGGAGAAAATGGTGGATATTTATAAAAATCATTATGGAAATGCAGACAGCAGAACCCACAAGTTCGGAATGACTACAAAGAGCATAGTAGAGAACGCAAGGCGCCAAATAGGAAATCTTCTGGGAGTACCCGGAGAATATGTTTATTTTACCAGTGGTTCTACTGAGAGCAATAATATAGCTGTACTGGGATTGGAAGAGTATGGATGTGTTTCGGGAAAACGCCATATTATTACTACGGCCATGGAGCATAAATCTGTTTTAGAGCCCTGCAGGTATTTAGAGAGAAAAGGATTTGAGGTGGAATACATCATGCCCCATAAGGATGGACGAGTCAGCGCCGAAGAAATCCTGGAACATGTTCGTACGGATACTTTACTGGTCAGTGTTATGCATGTAAATAATGAGACAGGTACCATCCAGCCGGTAGATGAAATCGGAAAGGCACTGGAGGAAACAGAAGTTTATTTTCATGTGGATGCCTCTCAAAGCTGCGGAAAACTGGTGGAAGAAATCCAGAACCTATCTTACGATTTGCTTTCTGTATCTGCACATAAAATGTATGGACCCCAGGGAGTGGGATGCCTGATCATGAAAAATAAAAACAGCAGGAAAACGGAAGTAAAACCCATTATGTACGGTGGGGGGCAAGAACGGGGAATACGTCCCGGGACATTGCCGGTTGCTTTAATCTGCGGTATGGGGGAAGCAGCCGCTATTTTGCTGAAAGAATACCGGGATAACGGCAGAATGTTTAAAGATAACCAGGATATGATATTAAATGTTTTAAGGGAAAATAATATTCGGTATCAGGTAAATGGAGATCTGAATTTCAGTATGCATAATACATTAAATATCAGTTTCGAGAATTACGATTCAGAGGCCTTGATGCTGGCTTTGGAAGCGGAAAACCTGGTAGGAATATCAAACGGTTCTGCCTGTACTTCCCACAGTTATTCGCCAAGTTATGTTTTACAGTCCATGGGACTGGATGATAAACGTATTTCCTGTTCTGTGAGGATTAGTTGGGGAAAAGAACTGATAGAAAAAGAAGTTATCATGAAAATGGCTGAAATCATAAAAGGATGGCAATAGAATTTGAGAATATCTTACAAGACTAATCCCTTAAGCTTTATTATAATAAATAGCAGGAGGTACAGGCAATGAGAAACGATATCAGAACGCTGTGCTTTGATGAGGATTTGCAGCTTGAGGCCTGCTGTTTTCAGGGGATTACCCAGCCCTTTCCAAATCATTTCCATGAGTATTATGTCATTGGAATTGTGGAGGCCGGACAAAGGCAAATGACCTGCCGGGACAGGGAGTATACTATTCAGGCAGGAAATGTTTTGGTGTTTCAGCCGGGAGATAATCACGGCTGCAGACAGATGGGAGGAAAGCCCTTTTCTTACCGCAGCTTTCATATCCCCAAAGAAACCGTAAGGTTGTGGGCAAGAAAGCTGGGATTGGAAGAGGAACTTCCCTGTTTTGAGGATAATGTGATAATGGACAGGGAACTGGCTGCTTCCCTTAGGAAACTCCACGAAGCAGTGATGGGAAATTGCAGCAGGGAACAAAAGGAAGAGGCTATGGGCTCTGTTTTTACCTTGCTGCTGAAGGGATATGCCCTAGTGGACAGGGAGGATACCCGGCGGTACGGAGAAGAAGTGGAACAGGTCTGCAGATACATGCAAAATCATTTGGCAGAGGAGATTTCCCTGATGCAGGTGTGCAGGGCGGTAGGATTAAGTAAATCTACGCTGATGAGAAAGTTCGGAATAAGCAAGGGTCTAACCCCTTACCGGTATTTGGAAAGTATCAGGATAAACGAGGGAAAGAAGCTGTTGGAGAAAGGATTGTTTCCGGCACAGGCTGCGGCTTGTACAGGGTTCTGCGACCAGAGCCATTTTACCAATTTCTTCCGGAGCTTTATAGGACTGGCTCCCGGCGCTTACAGGAATATGGTGCTGGAGGGAAGGGAAAAGGAACACAGGAAGGACGAGAAAGACAGAGGAGAAGGAAGGGGAGGAAAACAGGGAAATGGGACGCAAAGGAAATAGTCTTGGGCATTTAGCCGCTCTTTTTACCATATTTGTTTGGGGTACTACATTTATATTTACCAAGTTACTGCTGCAGGATTTTCTTCCTATAGAAATACTGGTATTCCGGTTTGTTTTAGGATTTATCATTCTGCTTTTTCTTTATCCCCACAGGCTGAAGGGCACTTCCTTGGGACAGGAAGCTGTGTTTGCCGGAGCAGGGCTCTGCGGAGTTTGTCTGTATTATTTATTGGAAAATATTGCCCTGACCTATACTCTGGCTTCCAATGTGGGAGTCATTATTTCTGTTGCTCCCTTTTTTACGGCTTTATTATCCAGGTTCTTTTTGGAAAAGGAGAGGCTTGGAGTCAGTTTTTATCTGGGCTTTGGAATCGCCATGGCGGGAATCTGCCTCATAAGCTTCTGGGGCTCGCCGATGCAGCTAAATCCTTTGGGAGACTTCCTGGCTTTTGCGGCGGCTTTTGTGTGGGCTTTGTACTCTATACTGACCAGGAAAATCAGCAGTTACGGTTATCATACCGTACAGACCACCAGAAGGGTTTTTGCATATGGAATTTTGTTTATGATTCCGGCGGCCTTGTGTTTTGATTTTCATCTGGGACTGGAGCGGTTTCAAAAGCCGGAATAGTCCCTTTTCCGGGAATTAGGGGAGAAATCCATTGTCCTCCACCATAAGCGGAATTTGGGAAAGGGAGAAGCAATCAAGACGGCTCTCACCTATATCCGGCAGGAGCTATGGGAGTGCGACGTTATCGGAATTATGGATGCAGACGGGCAGCATTTGCCGGAAGATATGGAAAAGTGTCTTCAGATAGCCTATGAAAATCCGGAGGCTCTGATTCTGGGGGTCCGCCTTTTTGATAAAAAGGTTCCTTGGACTTCACGGATAGGAAATAAACTTACGGGAACTTTGTTTCGTTTATTGACCGGGGTTCCTCTGGACGATACGCAAACCGGACTCCGGGCTTTTTCGGTAAAACTTCTGCATTTTATGCAGCAAACTCCGGGCAGCAGATATGAATATGAAATGAATGTATTGATGGAGTGTGCCAGAAGAAAAATAGAGCTGGTTCAGGTACCTGTAGAAACGATTTATCATGATAAAAATAACAGCTGTTCTCATTTTCGGAAGGTAAGGGACTCTATCAGAATCTACAGCCGTCTCTTTCATTTTTTGCTGTCTTCTCTGTCCAGTTTTTTGCTGGATTATATTTTATTTGCGTTGTTTCTGGGACTGCTCCCGCCGGGTCCATGGGCAGCTGCCCAGGCCAATATTGGGGCCAGGATTCTCAGCGGCTGGTATAATTATAAGATAAACTGCCGGTTGGTCTTTCAGGAAAAAGAAAGCCTGCAGACAGCAGGAGATTACCTGGCCTTGGCAGTGATAATTTTGTTTCTGAACAGTTTGCTTTTGCAGGCGTTTATTCAGATACTCCGTATTCCATCTTATCCGGCCAAAATCATGACAGAAATTTCTCTGTTTCTTCTGAGCTGGCTGGTGCAGGAAAAATGGATTTTTCCGAGACGGGCAAAGAACTGTCTCAGCATAGAGAAGAGCGGTGAGAGAATATGAGAAAAGGAATATTGTTTATTGTCGATATACTGATAGGGGTACTGCTGGTAACAGGAATCTGGACAGGAAATTACCTGATTCCCCAAAAAGGAGTGAAGGCCCAGAGTATTCTGACAGATAAAGAGAACCAAAAAAATAACAGCGGCCTCAAGGCAACTAAGGTAGTGGTAGATTCTCAGGACTGGCATGAGAAATTCAAGGATAAATTTACCAGCCAGGTGGTATCCACAGCTACATCCTATACCAGCCCCAATGTTTCTGTGGAGCTGACCTACCAGAACTATCAGACTAACCGTCTGGACACCTTAGACAAAGGAAATCACAAGAAATACGGAAGCAATATTTCCTATGTGCTGGCGGATATATATGTGGGAGATATTACCTGCCTTCAGACATGTTTTGCACAGAATACCTACGGAGTGGGATATTATGAAAAGCTGTCGGATATGTCTGCACAAATGAAAGCCGTGTTGGGAGTAAACGGGGATTCCTACAGTAACAGCCGGCATAAAGATAACGGAACCATTATCCGCAACGGACTGATTTACCGGGCACAACCTACGGATATGGAAACCTGCGTTCTGAATTGGGACGGTACTATGGATATATACAGTCCGGAAGACTTGAAGCTTCAGACCTTAGTAGACAGGGGGGGCCTATCAAAGCTGGATTTTTGGCCCCAGCCTGCTGGATGCTAATGGCAAGGCAAAGACTTCATTTCTGACCTGGGATTATATACGGCAGTCTCATCCCAGAACGGCTATCGGCTATTATGAGCCTGGACATTACTGTCTGTTGGTGGCAGACGGAAGGCAGGAGACCTCCAGGGGAATGTTTTTGGAAGAAATGTCCCAGCTTTTTGAAAGCTTAGGGTGCAAAGCCGCCTATAATCTGGACGGGGGCCATTGCTCTTTTATGACTTTGGAGGACCAAGTGGTGAATCATCCTTATAAGGCTGCTCATCAGGTGCCGGACGGAATTTTTGTGACAGAGGGATTATAAAAATGCAGAAAGGAAGGTCAGGACATGAAATACAGAGGTATTATAAAAGGAATTTTACTTCATCTTTGTGTTATTTGCAGTGTTGCAGAAGGAATCATACTGGTTCTGGACTGGTATAACCCATATATGGACTTTAGCGGTCATTCCTCTTTTGTACAATGGCTGCTGTGCAGTGGGATTTTCGGATTGGCGGTATTAGAAAATATTTCACCTGCAGGGCAGAGAAGGATAAAAAAACAAGGGAAATCCAGTAGAAAATATAGAGAAAAATACAGGAGGGCAGGTATATGAGTGAGTTATCCGGATTATCTACGGAGGAAGTCTTAGAGAGGAGGAAGCAGGGGGAAGGAGCACAGTCGGTTCCTTCTGTGACAAAAAGCGGGAGAGCTATTGTGAGAGACAATGTGTGTACACTGTTTAATCTCCTGAATTTTATTATTGCCGGGCTGTTGTTTGCAGTGGGCGCTTATTCCAATATGCTGTTTATTGCTATTATTCTTTTAAATATTTTCATTGGAATTGCCCAGGAGATGAAAGCAAAAAAATTGGTGGACCAATTGTCAATTCTGAACCGCCCGGCCATCCGGGTTCGCAGGGAAAATCAGGAAAGGCTGATAGAACCAGGGGAGCTGGTCAAGGATGATTTGATGATTCTGGAAAGCGGCTGTCAGATTTGCAGTGACAGTATTGTGATGGAAGGCTCCCTGGAGGTCAACGAATCTTTGCTGACAGGGGAAAGCGACGGGGTGGTAAAAGAACCGGGAAGCTCTCTTTATTCCGGAAGCTTTGTGATTTCCGGAAAAGGCTGTGCAAAAGTTACGCATATAGGAGCAGAGAACTATGCGGCCAAGCTGGCTGCAGAAGTAAAAAAAGAGAAAAAACTGCAGTCCCGGCTTTTGGATTCCATGAAAAAAGTGACCGGATTTACCAGTCTTTTGATTTTACCTTTAGGAGCACTGCTGTACCTGGAAGCTATACTGTTTCGGGGAAATATGGTTTCGGAAGCCGTTGTCTCTTCTGCGGCTGCACCTCTGGGAATGCTGCCTAAAGGGCTGGTTCTGCTGATTTCTGTATCCCTGGCCGCAGGAGTGATACGGCTGGCCAAAATGAAATTTTGGTGCAGAATATTTATTCCCTGGAAACTCTGGCCCATGTGGATGTACTTTGTCTGGATAAGACCGGTACCTTGACAGACGGGAAATTAAAGGTACGAAGGGTGATTCCCATGACAGACCTGGACAGAGCAGAGACGGACAGACTGATAAAAGCTTATTTGGCAGCCTGTGACGATAATAATACCACTTTTCAGGCGCTGAAGAGTTTCTTTTCCGAGAGTAATTTCTATTCTTCTGTTTATAAGATTGCTTTTTCCTCCAAAAGAAAATGGGGCTGTGTCAGCTTTCAGGGGATGGGAACTTTATTTGTGGGAGCTCCGGAACGGATATTCGGGAAAATACCGGAAGCTTTGGAACAAGGCGGTGGATATGTCTTCTTTTGGGGATGATGTGGATTATGATAAAATTTGTGAGAAATACGCAGTTTTTGCAAGAGTTACACCGGGACAGAAAAAGGAGCTGGTAAAGGCTTTAAAAAGACAGAAGCATACTGTGGCTATGACAGGAGATGGAGTCAATGATTTACTGGCTTTGAGAGAGGCTGACTGTTCCATAGCCGTGGCAGAGGGCAGTGACGCCAGCAGGCAGATTTCTCAGGTAGTGCTTTTGGACTCGGATTTCGCCAATCTGCCCCAGGTAGTCATGGAGGGAAGAAGAGTAATCCATAATGTGACCAGAACAGCGGCAGTATTTTTTATCAAGACCATATATTCAGTGCTGGTTTCTCTGTTCTGTTTGATCTTGAATCTGCCTTTCCCCTTTATTCCCATACAGATTACCCTGGTAGACGGGTGTATCGAGGCATATCCTTCCTTTCTTTCTATTGTAGAAGCAGATACCAGAAAAGTTCAGGGGGATTTTTTAAGGCAAGCTCTGGGGAAGGCTTTTCCTTTCGGGATTACGGTTACTCTGATGCTTGTGGTCGTCAGTCTGTCCGCTCCTTTTCAGCAGGAGGAAAGGCAGACCGTTATGTATATATTGCTGATATGTATTACTATGACGGCAGTTGTAAAAAGCTGTATTCCCTTTAACAAATTAAGAGCCTTTCTCTGTATTACCATGGCCGGGGGAACTTTTTTGGCCCTCAGATTGTTTTCTTCTTTACTGCAGGTGACAAAGTTTACTGGTTCTATGGCTGTTTATATAGCAGTGGCTTTTGGGGCTGCGCTTCTGTTTCTGCAGCTTTTAGAGCAGCTTACAAAGGGCAGAAAACAGGTGCAGATCGGAACTGTGGAAAAAAACAGGCGGCTGCAGTATAATGAGAGACAGTGAAAACCAACTGGAAAAGGGGGAGAAAGAGAATGCCGCTGAAAAAAAGAATGTTTCGCTGGAATATGATGATTTTGTTTGGGGCATTATTTTCTTTGATGGCAATTGTCATATTTGTTTTGGCAGTTTTTGAAGATTCCTTTGAAAAAAATATGAATTCTCTGAGCCAGGCCAGACTGGAAGGTCATGTAGGCCAGATAGCAGGATTGCTGGAAAATCCGGAATCAGAGGACTGGGAGCTGCTGGGCAGGGAGGTGGAAAATGCCGGATATGAGACTGCCTGGGTAAAAAACGGCAGTATTGTGCAAGGTTCGGTATCTGAGAAAATGAAGAAACTGTCCCGGCTTTTGGGAGAGGAAGAGTTGTCTCAAACAGAAATTGAAATATTTTACCGCCAGGAAGAAACGATTTTTGTAAAATATGACCCGGGCAGGGATATGTATTTCACAGCGGCCAGTTTTTCTGAGGGAGAGTGGTGGTCTGAGGTGCTTGAGCCTTATATCAGTACCTTCCTCAGTGTTTTTGTGGCGGTGGGAGTGGGGGCTATTCTTCTGCTTTTACTGCTGGCTTCCTTTTTTACGGGACGGATGAACCGGAAAATTATGGAGCCTCTGGAGAAGTTACTGAAAGGCGTCAGGCGGATACAGGAAGGAAACCTGGAAGAACCTATTCAGTATCGGGGAGAAGAAGAGTTTGAAAAGCTATGCCAAACCTTTAATGAGATGCAGAGTACTATATTGGAGGACAGAGAACAGCGGATTCGGACAGAGAAGGCCAGGACAGATATGGTGACTGGTATTTCTCATGATTTACGTACGCCTCTTACCTCTATTCAGGGTTATATCAAAGGGGTTTTGGATGGAATTGCAAACACAGAGGAAAAGAAGCAGCTTTACCTGACTACGGCCTATGAGTCCACAGAGGAGATGAACATCCTGCTTCAGAAGCTGTTTGATTTTTCCAGAATGGAAAGCGGACAGATGAGCTTCCACATGGTACAGGAGGATTTGGCAGAATATACGGCGGTTTATATGGCCCAAAAAGGAGGCGGACTGGACTCTTCTCAGGTGGAGCTTTCCTTTGAAATGCCAGGTGAACCTGTACCGGAAATCCTCATGGATGTAGACCAGATTCGCAGAATTTACGATAATCTTTTGGAAAACAGCCGGAAATATGCAGGGATACGTCCGGTGCGGATTCAGGTAAAGATGAAGACAGAGGAGAAGTATCTGGTGGTAAGATGGAAAGACAACGGTCAAGGAGTGCCCCCGGAGAAAATAGATAAAATTTTCCAGAGATTTTATCGCTGCGATGAATCCAGAAAGGAAAAAGGAAGCGGTGTAGGACTTTATGTGGTACAATACATTATGAAACAACATGGGGGATGGGCCGCTGCCAGGAATGCAGAAGGCCTTGAAATAGAACTTTATTTTCCCAGGAGGACGTAGATATGGAGAAAATTCTCATTGTGGAGGATGATAATAAAATTGCCCGTCTGGAGCAGGATTATCTGGAAAGTAACGGTTATGAGACAGAGATTTTAGAGGACGGGGGAGAAGTGATTTCCAGGCTGAGAACCCGCCACTATGACTTGGTGCTGCTGGATATTATGCTTCCAAATTGTAATGGGTACGATATTTGCCGGCAAATCCGGGACGAAATAGACGTGCCTATTCTGATGGTAACGGCCAGGACAGAGGGTGTGGATATTATCCGGGGCCTGGGTTTGGGAGCTGACGATTATATTACTAAGCCTTTTGACCCTTCTCAATTAGTGGCCAGAGTACGTTCCCACCTGAAGCGCTATGCCAGGCTTACGGGAAAGCAGGGAACAGGAGCAGGCGGGGAAAGAGGGACAAGGGAAATCCAGGTGCAGGACGTAAGGATAGAGCCGGAAACCTGGAGGGTCTGGAAGAAAGACAAGGAGTTGAAGCTTCCTAATCGTGAATTTATCCTCCTGTGTTTTTTGGCGGAGAATCCGAATCTGGTTTTCTCTAAGGAAGCCTTATTTGAAAAGATATGGGGTTATGATTATATTTCAGATGCGGCTACAGTATCTGTACATATCAATCGTCTGAGAGAAAAGATAGAGGATGAGCCCAGAAATCCTAAAATTATCGAAACTGTCTGGGGAGCAGGATACCGTCTGAATCTGTGAGAAAGAAAGGAGTAATTCTATGTGGCTATTGTTTGCTGTAGGTTCTGCTTTTTTTGCAGGAGTCACTTCTATTCTGGCAAAATGCGGTATTAAAAAAACAGATTCTGATTTGGCTACAGCCATCCGTACAGTGGTAATCCTTCTGTTTTCCTGGTTGATGGTATTTCTGGTGGGCTCTCAGAGCCAGTTGACGGGTCTGAAGGGGAAAACTCTGGTATTTCTTATTTTGTCGGGAGGCGCTACAGGTGCCTCCTGGCTTTGCTATTTCCGGGCTCTGCAGTTGGGGAATATCAACAAGGTGGTTCCCATTGATAAATCCAGTACAGTACTGACCATTCTTTTGGCCCTGATTTTTCTGGGTGAGGGTATCAGTATTGCCAAAATGCTGGCAGTAGCAGTGATTGGGACGGGAATTTTTCTTATGATTGGAAAAAAAGAAAATTCCTCCCAAGGAAAAGAATCCGGCTCTGGCTCATGGTTTCTCTATGCCTGGGGCTCTGCTGTTTTCGCCAGCCTTACGGCTATTTTGGGAAAGGTGGGAATCTCGGAAGTGGAATCCAATCTGGGAACTGCTGTCCGCACCACTGTAGTGCTGTTTATGGCCTGGCTTATGGTTTTTATAACCGGTAAACAAGGGGAGATAAGGAACATACAAAGTCGGGAATTGATCTTTATCTGTCTCTCAGGAGTGGCTAGGGGAGCCTCCTGGCTCTGTTATTACCGGGCTCTTCAGACAGGACCTGCCAGTGTTGTGGTTCCTATAGATAAGCTGAGCGTTCTGGTTACTGTGGCTTTTTCCTATTTTGTTTTCAGGGAACGACTGGCGCCTAAAGAAGGACTGGGACTGACTCTGCTTACTTTGGGAACTGTTGCTATGGCATTTTTGTAACGGTGGTACTTCCAGTAATGCAACATGTTTTATATTGACAAAATCCCTGTTTATGCATAAACTAAGAAGAGATATGGAAAAGCTGGGAACGAAAAGAGTACCGGAATATGGTTATGCAGAGAGAGAGGGCCGCTGGCTGAAAGCCTTCTTATAGAAATATCCGGGAAAGTGCATTCGGGAGCTGATTCGGTGACTGCTTAGGCACAGCCGGATACGCAGGCCTGCGTTAAGGGTAAGGAGTGGAGGAAAAGCCTGTCATTTTTCGGAGAAGCCGAAGATAGGAGCAGAGCTGAACCTCAAATAGAGTGGAACCGCGGAATTTTCGCCTCTATGTACAGCATCTTGAAAGGATTTGAGAGCTGGCATAGAGGCTTTTTAAATGGCCTTCCGGGTGGGCGTAAAATGTCAGGGGACTTTTGTTGTGCGTCGCATGCAGCGAAATGAAGAGTATATGCTGCAAGGTATATTCCGCTTTGCTATTATATAGAAAAGGAAGTGAGAAAATGGGATTTATCGGTCATATAAAGGAGGAGTTTCAGGTTATCCAGGAGAGGGACCCGGCTATCAAAACTCCTTTGGAGGTTCTTCTGTACCCTAGTTTTCGTGTTATGATACAGTATAGAAGGGCCCACAAGCTTTATGAAAAGGGCCATTATTTTCTGGCCCGGTGGATTTCTCAGCGGGCAGCCAGAAAAACGGGAATTGAAATCCATCCCGGGGCAAAAATAGGAAAAGGGTTGTTTATTGACCATGGCTCAGGGGTGATAATCGGGGAAACTACCATTATCGGAAACAATGTGACTCTTTATCAGGGGGTGACTCTGGGAGGAACGGGAAAGGAAACCGGCAAGCGTCATCCCACCTTGAAAGACAATGTGATGGTTAGCGCAGGAGCTAAGATTTTGGGCTCTTTTACCATTGGGGAAAACTCTAAAATCGGAGCAGGAAGTGTGGTGCTGGAGGAGGTGCCGCCTAACTGCACAGTGGTAGGAGTTCCCGGCAGGGTAGTAAAAAGGGAGAACCAGAAAGTACCCAGAAGCGATATGGACCAGGTACATCTTCCTGACCCGACTATGGATGATATTCACTATCTCCAGAAGGAGAACCAACGTCTCCGTCAGGAACTGCAGAGGATGAGCTACGACCTTCGGGATATGAAGGAACGGGAGGAAAAATGCCGCAGAGCCAGAGAGCTGGCAGAGGAAAAAATCAAGGGAAACAGAGAAAATGAAAATAAGCTTATTGAAAAAGGAGATAACTTATGAAAATTTATAACACATTGACAAAAAGAAAAGAAGATTTCATTCCCCTGGAAGAGGGAAAGGTAAAAATGTATGTATGCGGACCAACGGTCTATAACTTTATCCATATCGGAAACGCAAGGCCTATGATTGTCTTTGACACAGTCCGCAGATACCTGGAATACAAAGGCTACCAGGTGAATTATGTTTCTAATTTTACAGACGTGGATGACAAGATTATAGCTAAAGCTATGGAAGAAGGGGTGACGGCGGAAGAAATTTCCACCCGGTATATTGAAGAGTGCAAAAAAGACATGGCGGATATGAATGTTATGCCTGCTACCACTCATCCCCTGGCTACCCGTGAGATTGGGGGCATGATTGATATGATTCAGCACTTGATTGAAAAAGATTTTGCCTATGAGGTAAATGGAACCGTTTATTTCCGGGTAAAAAACTTTAAAGAATACGGAAAGCTGTCTCATAAGAACCTGGAAGATTTACAGTCCGGTTTTCGTTCCCTGCAGGTATCCGGGGAAGACCAGAAGGAAGACCCCCTGGATTTTGTTCTCTGGAAGCCAAAAAAGGAGGGAGAACCTGCCTGGAAATCTCCATGGGGGGAAGGACGTCCGGGCTGGCACATTGAATGCTCTGAAATGTCCAAGAAATATCTGGGAGAAGAAATTGATATTCATGCCGGAGGCGAGGATTTGATTTTTCCGCACCATGAAAATGAAATTGCTCAGTCCGAGTGCTGCAACGGAAAGCCTTTTGCAAAATATTGGATGCACAATGCTTTCTTAAATATTGACAATAGAAAAATGTCTAAATCTCTGGGGAATTTCTTTACCGTAAGGGAGATTGGAGAAAAATATGATTTGCAGGTACTGCGTTTCTTTATGCTTAACGCCCATTACAGAAGCCCTCTGAATTTCAGTGCTGAGCTGATGGAATCTTCCAAAAACGCTTTGGAGAGAATTATCACCTGCGTGGAACAGTTAAAACACCTGCTGGAGAACGCTCCCCAGGAAGCGATGACAGACAAGGAGAAGGAGCAGCAGAAGGAAATCCAGGGATATGTAAAAAAATATGAGGAAGCCATGGAGGATGATTTTAATACGGCAGACGCTATTGCCGCTGTGTTCGAACTGGTGAAATTTGCAAATACTCAGACTGACGGCAATAGTACCGGGGACTTTGTAAAGGGACTTCTGGACACTATCGTTCGTTTAAGCGACGTGCTGGGGCTTTTGGTAAATAAAGAAGCCGAGGTGTTGGACCAGGATATTGAAAAACTTATTGAAGAGCGTCAGGCGGCCAGAAAAGAGAAAAATTTCAAGAGAGCTGATGAAATCAGAGACCAGCTTGCGGCAATGGGAATTATTTTGAAGGATACCAGAGAGGGTGTACAATGGAAAAGGGCTTAGAACATTTCAGAGAGATTTTCGGCCTTCAGGAGCCGGATATCCGCACCTATTCCCCTCTTACTCTGGCTTATATCGGGGATGCTGTATATGAACTGGTTATCCGTACTATTTTGGTGGAGCGGGGAAACGCTCAGGTAAACAAGCTTCACCAAAGAGCCAGCAAGCTGGTAAAGGCTTCTGCTCAGTCAGAAATCATAGAGAAGCTGAAACCCTTTCTTACTGAAGAAGAGATGGGGGTTTTCAAGCGAGGAAGGAACGCAAAGTCTTATACCATGGCTAAGAACGCTACCATGTCAGATTACCGCAGAGCCACAGGATTTGAGGCATTGATAGGTTATCTGTATTTGACCCAGAGATGGGAGCGAATGCTGGAACTGATAAAACTGGGAATTCAGAAGGAGGAGCAGGGAGAAGAACATGGAAAATAGATTCCAGGAAACCAACGTAGAAGGCAGAAATGCGGTTTTAGAGGCATTTCGGTCAGGAAAAACCGTGGATAGGCTGTTCGTACAGGAGGGATGTCAGGATGGGCCGGTGAATACCATCCTCAGAGAGGCCAGAAAACAGAATACCATGGTAAAATTTGTGAAAAAGGAACGTTTGGACAAAATGTCCGACACCGGAAAGCACCAGGGTGTTATTGCTGTGACGGCGGCTTATACTTATGCTCAGGTGGAGGATATTCTGGAGGCAGCCAGAGAAAAAGGAGAACCGCCCTTCCTGTTGATATTAGATAATATTGAGGACCCTCATAATCTGGGAGCCATTATCCGGACCGGAAATCTGGCAGGGGCCCACGGTGTGATTATTCCCAAGAACAGGGCTGTTGGGCTTACGGCTACCGTGGCCAGGACCAGTGCCGGGGCTTTGCATTATACTCCTGTAGCCAAAGTGACGAATATAGCCCGGACTATCCAGCAGCTGAAAAAAGAAGGCATTTGGTTTGTCTGCGCTGATATGGGCGGCACCTCAATGTATGATTTGGATTTGAAAGGCCCAATTGGTCTGGTAATCGGAAACGAGGGGCAGGGTGTGTCAAAGCTGGTAAAGGAATCCTGCGATTTTGTGGCTTCTATTCCCATGAAGGGGGATATTGATTCCCTTAACGCTTCTGTGGCGGCAGGGGTACTGGCCTTTGAAATTGTGAGACAGAGATTGGGAAAATAAGACAGGTTTCGATATGAAAGATTATGGAAAATTTTCAGATGAGGAATTGCTTTCCGGGCTTCACCAGGGACAAAAGGAACTGGAAGAATATCTTATGGATAAGTATAAGGGTATGGTGCTGAAAAAAGCCCGGGCCATGTTTTTGATTGGAGGAGAGAAAGAAGACCTGATTCAGGAGGGAATGATTGGTCTGTTTAAGGCAGTCCGGGATTACCGTCCTCAGAAGAATGCTTCTTTTTCCACCTTTGCTAATCTCTGTGTGGAGCGGCAGATGTATAAAGCCATAGAGATGTCGGCGAGACAGAAGCATAAGCCTTTAAACTCTTATATTTCTCTTAGCGAGGAAGACAGTCCTTTAAAGGACACAGAAGACGTACTGCAGCAGAACCCGGAGACGATTGTCATTGGCAGGGAAAATGCCAGCCACTTGATGGAACATATCAAGGAGGCGCTAAGCCCCTTCGAGAATCAGGTGCTGGAGGCTTATTTAAAAGGAATGGACTATGTACAGATTGCAGAGCTTATGGGAAAAAGTCCGAAATCCATTGATAATGCGCTTCAGAGAATACGAAATAAGCTGCAGAGCCTAAAGTAAATGAAGCAGATGAAGAGACAACGAAGAAGAGAAAGAGAAGAAAAAGAAGAAAGGAAGGCACTTATGGAAGAAAAAAACATATTGGTGGTTGTTCCCGTGGAGGAGCGACAAAAGGAGAAGCTGGAGCAGGCAGCCGGGAAAGCATCTTTTACCTATAGCAGCATAACAGGGGCTACCCGGGAACAGGTAGAGCAGGCGGATATCATTTTTGGAAATGTGCCGCCTGGATTGCTAAAAAACGCAACCAGGCTTCAATGGCTCCAGCTGAATTCTGCGGGGGCGGACCCATATGTACCCAAGGGGATTCTTCAGGAAAATACCATTCTAACCTCTTCCAGCGGAGCCTATGGAAAGGCTGTTGCCCAGCATATGTTTGCCATGCTTCTGGCTATGCAGAAAAAGCTTCATCTGTATCGGGACGACCAGAGAAAGCATATTTGGGGAGACAGAGGAAATGTAACTTCTATTGAGGATAGCAAGGTGCTGATTGTGGGAGCCGGAGATATTGGAACGTATTTTGCAAAGCTGGCCCATGCTCTTGGTGCCTATGTAATAGGAGTGAAGCGGACCCAGGGCCCCTGCCCGGAGTCCATGGACGAGCTGCATACCATGGAGGATTTGGAACAGCTTCTGCCCCAGGCGGATGCGGTGGTCTCTTTTCTTCCCAGCACAGAGGAAACAAGAGGGATGTTTAATATCAGACTTTTCCGGCTGATGAAAGAAGGCAGCTATTTTCTAAATGGCGGAAGGGGAAATACGGTGGATACAGAGGATTTGTGCCAGGCTCTTACCTCCGGACATTTGGCAGGAGCTGCCCTGGATGTTACCTACCCGGAACCCCTTCCTGAAGACCATCCACTCTGGGATATACCAAACGCATATATTACCCCTCATGTATCAGGGTTTTATCATCTGCCGGAAACCTTAGACCGGGTGGTGGACATCTGTACAGAGAATCTGAGAAGATACCGAAAAGGAGAGCCGCTGAAAAATGTAGTGGCTCATTAAAGAGACATGCCTGCCGGTGCAGGCATCTTCACACATTATACCTGGCCTGAGGCTATGCATCTGTGCAAATAAGCTTGTCGTCTGCATAGCCGCAGGCTGGGGCTTTTTCAGTCTGTATTTAGAAGGAAAGCTGATATTCGTAAAAACATTAGATAAATTATAAGGCAATGGAGTAATGGAATTGCAATTGAGTTCGGTTAAGGAATATGATAAAAAATATAAATTTTTGTTGCAATTCTGACAAAACCTGCTATAATAAATCTCACGGGGTATTAGCGCAGTTGGGAGCGCGCCACACTGGCAGTGTGGAGGCCACGGGTTCAAGTCCCGTATACTCCACTTGATTTATAGACACCGGGAAAGAGATTTCCCGGTTATTTTTTTGCCAAAAGACTGTATTTATGCGGCTTTTGAGGTTCAAAGATTAACTTCTATGCAAAAAGCAAGTGTATGTCAAATAGAATGTTTTTGGTTACGGTTGGTTACACTTTGTGCTATCGTACCAAGGAAATGGGCTCTTTCCTTGAACTGTATTTATTTATGTGTTATCATAGTGAGAGTAAGTTTAAACTAACCGGTTGGGGTGATAATAATGGGAAAAGTCAATTTCAATCAAGAATGGTACGGGACACAGGCTAAAGTGCTGTCACAGAACGATGACTGTGTAGTTGTAGACTATGGTTGCAATGGCCGAGGTATCGTGAAAAATTATAATCTATTTGAGGGAATACAGCTTTGTTTTCTTGACTTTGAAACAGATGGAGCTATGAAAACCCAGAAATTTAATCCGGATATTATCCAGATCACGCATTGCCAGACTGGTCGCTATGAATGCGAATTTTCCAACCGCACCGTATCATATTTGCCAGAAGGATATTTTAGTGTAGCAGCCACAGAGCATTTGCCGAGTTCATTTTCTTTTCCTTTAGGAAAATACTACGGTGTCAGCCTTGTTATAGACCGGCAGGTATTGTCGGATGGAACACGCCGGATGATGCAGACAATTCCCATTGATCTTGACAGAATAGGAACAACACTGGGGCTTGAGACACGATGGTATGTCAGCGATACACCACCACAATTACAGCACCTCTTTTCCGAGCTGTATGCTGCCGCTGAAACGGAACCAATGGGCTACTTCAAAATTAAAGCCATGGAATTGCTCTATCACATGGATCAGTTGACCCAGATTAACGGGTGTGATTTGAAATATTTTGATAAGAAACAGATACAGACTACAAAAGCTATTCGGGAGTATCTGATTTCGCACCTGGATGAGAAAGTATCGCTTGAGCAGTTAGCCAAAGAAGCGCACTTGAACCTTTCGGCGTTTCACTTGGTGTTTTCTCATATTTATGGGGACACGCCATATGCATATCTAAAAAAATACAAAATGAATTTGGCTGCTCAGTGGCTTTCGGAAAATAAGATGAAGATTGGGGATATTGCATTGGAGCTTGGATATAGCAATGCGAGCAAGTTTGCCAAAGCATTTCAATCTGTATATGGGATGCTGCCTAAAGATTACCGAAAAAAATAGATAGTAAGAACGGACGATAGTATTTTCGGGCTATTTTGGGGCCGAGCGCAAAGATATGGAGTAGCAAACAGCTGCAATGCTTGATACAATGAATGGCGGGGTTAGAAAATACTAACTTCGCCATTTTAATTTAGGAGGGTTCATGCTATGTCAAAAGAAATGTCAAAACAAGCAAAACCAAAGACGGGTTTGGCACGGTGCATGGAATTAGCCTCTGACAGAAAGGGCCTCGTATTCTTGTCTGCGGTTCTTTCATCACTGGCAGCCATTGCTTCGTTCATCCCGTACATTGCGGTCTATTTTATGATTCGTCAGGCTATCGGCGTTTTTCCACACATCGACCGGTTGGATATGGGGCTGGTCATGAATTATGGCTGGTTGGCACTTGCCGGAATCGTGGCGAATATTCTGCTGTACTTTCTGGCTATTTTCAGTTCCCACATGGCTGCTTTCGGAACGTTATATGAGCTGAAAGTTCTCTTTGCAGACCATATCACCAAAATCCCATTGGGATATCATCTGACCATTGGCAGCGGCCGTCTGCGTAAAATCATGGATGAAAATATCGAAAGTGTGGAAGGGTTCATTGCACACCAGTTTCCTGACTTTGTTGCTTCTATTACAGCACCTATCGTTAT
>CABSEJ010000006.1 GCA_902476765.1 uncultured Blautia sp. | reverse complement strand
CAGTGCCGGATCCTATCAGCGAGGCGGAGAAAGAAACCTATGAATCCTTGGAAGCTTATATCCAGTCCATCATTGTGCCGGATATGCAGAAGCGGTTGAGACAAGGGTTTGGAAGGGCTATCCGGACAGAAACTGACACCTGTGTAGTGTCTATCTTACTATAAGCAGATGGTGTATATTTACGGGATTACAGGGCTGGTGCTTCTTCTGATGCTTCTGAATCTGGCAAACCATCTTCGCTATCGTATGCAGATAAGGTCAAAAGAGATATGTATGCTGAGAGCTGTGGGGCTTAGTATATCCATGACAAGAAAAATCTTTATTTTTGAGAATCTTCTGCTGGCCCTGGGGGGAGAACTCCTGGCTCTGGGGCTGCTGTGGCCGGCCCTTGGCCAGGTTTATAAGGCTTCGGAAATGGAGGCTTTCAGCCACAGCTTCACCTTTCCTCTGGCAGCTTTTTTAGGAATCAGCGGAGGAATCTTAGTAATCTGTGGATTACTGTCATCCAGAATTTTAAAATTGTGGAAAACCAGAGAAATCGCCCGTGGTATAGGCAGGCCGGAGTAAAATTTCAGAGGAAGGATGAGACTATTAAGAATAGTAAGAGCGTCCATTCTTGCAAAGCCTCCTGGAATGCTATATACTGTTTAAAACAGTACAGCAGAAAATTGCAGATAACACCTATCAGTCTGGAAATGTAAAAGGAGAAGCAGATGAAATTATTGATTAAACAGAGCGTTTTCTCATGGACCGATACTTTTGACGTATACGACCAGGAGGGAACCCCCAGATATTTTGTAAAGGGAGAGTTCTTTTCTCTGGGACATAAGCTTCATGTGTACGACCAGAACGGGCAGGAAATCGGAGTCATAAGAGAAAAGCTTATGTCTTTTATGCCTGTGTTTGAGATAGAAAGCCAAGGTGTCTATATGGGCAGGGTAGAGAAAAAATTTACGTTTTTCCGCCCCAAATATGAGCTGGACTACAAAGGCTGGAGAGTGGAAGGGGATTTCATGAATTGGGAGTATGATGTATACGACCAGTGTACCAGCGTAGTGCATATCACCAAAGAGCCTTTTCATTGGGGAGATACTTATGTATTGGATTTTGCCAACCCGGAGGATGAACAGATGGGGCTTTTGCTGGTTCTGGCTATAGACGCAGCAAACTGCACTCATGGACAGTAGAAGTTTTATGCCATCTCTGAATGAGAGTACCCTGTGTACTTTTTTTAAAAGATGGCAATTTTATTCTTGTAATTATCGAGTGTCGATATTATAATAAAGATAGAAATATCGATACTCGATAATTGATGATAAAGAGCAGGGCAACTGTAGTGGAAAGGGGGCGGCCTTTATGAAAAAAATAGTATTCAGGGAATATGCTTACAGAGAGTGCGACAGTTTTGGAAGTTATCTTCAGAAGATGGCTGGAAAGGGCTGGTATTTTAAGGGCTGGAAGTTGGGGATGATTTTTGAAAAAGGAGAACCGGGAAAATTTGAATACCGGGTGGAGGTGTTCACAGGAGGGGCAGAGGAGGATAACCGTCCCACCCCGGAAGCGGAGGAATTCGCCCAGTATTGCCAGGCAGCAGGCTGGGAATTTATAGACGCCAGAAGAAAATTTTGCGTATTTCGGAAAGCAGCCCCTGACGCCCTGCCCATCGTCACGGAAGAAGAGCGGTTTCAGAATGTGAAAAAAGCAGAATTGGCCCACTGGGCCAGATGGTGGCTTAGCTCTATTTTCATAGGGGGAGTGTATCTGTGGGAGATGTTTTTCATGGTATTTTCCAGCTCTGTGATTTCAAACCGGAACATTGTCCTGGCTGTATTGTGGTTTCTGTCCTTGACGGCAGGATGGCTTAGCCTGGCTGTAAAAATTATCTGGTGCTTTCGGACGAAAAGGAAGCTGGGACAAGAGCCTGTTTTTTACGGATATAAAGGAAGTCTAAGCCGGGTGATACCTGTGCTGAGAGGGTGCTGCAGCAGCTGGCAGATACTGCTTCTCTGTGTAATTCTGTTGTTGATGATAGGAGAGAAAACGGGCTTGGTACTGGGAGCGGCATTGGTTCTGATATTGATATTTAATGGGGCCATAAAGGCAGGGAGAGTCTCCAGATATGGAGTCTTTATCGGGTCGACCATTATGATGGTGGTGCTGGTTCCTATGATATTTGTAGGTGTTTATCTTATAAACGAACAAGAGGAGACAGATGAGAACCCGGAAAACAGCAGAGTGCAGTGGATGACATTTGAGGAAGGAAAAATAGGGATAGAGAAAACGGATGAATCCGCCAGTTTTCTCTGCCAGGGAGACAGATTAGGGCTATATCTGACAGATGAAAACGGAGAGGAAATAGAGTTTTCATGCCAGGTGTATCAGTCCCCCTATTCCTGGATTTTGGAAAGAATTATGGAGCAAGAAGGAAAGGGTTTGGAATCCCATGAAATACAGGAAAGCTGGAAGGCAAAGGCAGGGCTGGAGGAGAAAAACAGAGGAAGCTATGCTTTGTTATATGAGGACAGTCTGGTGCTTCTCTATAGAATAGCACCGGATGATGCCTCGGATGACGGTCAATGGAACCGGCCTTTGGGCCCGGAAGAGATTCAGAGTCTGCAGGACGCTTTGGACACGGTCTGCCCGAAGATACAAGACGTGTGAGACAGAAAGGAAAGAGCTATGGCAAGAGAACAATTTCAAACTCTGACGGAACCCATGTATTATATTTTGATGGCTCTTATCCAGGAGTGCTGCGGAGTGGATATTATGGAAAAGGTTCAGAGGCTGTCTAAAGGAAGGGTGAAGGTGGGACCAGGAACGCTTTACGCCATGCTTGCCAAATTTGAGAGCAGCGGGATTATCCGCCTGACCCGGGAGGAAGGCCGGCGTAAATCCTATAGGATAACGGATGCGGGAAAGGAAATGCTGAAGGCGGAATACCGCAGATTGAAGGTAATGGCCGAGGATGGCCGGGAATGGCTGGAAGACTTGTAGCCTGTTTTAAACTATTGACAAGATTTTTGTTGTGTTATACACTATATACAATTTATTGCTATAAAAGAATAAAGTGATACCAAAGAAAAGGTGTTGCGAAAGTAGTAGGGAGGAGATATTTGTGTATGATACTATTTATTCTATCGTTCAATCAGTAAATGATGTGGTCTGGGGATGGGCCATGATTTTCCTGTTGCTGGGAACCCACATTTTTATGACAATTCGCACAAAGGGAATCCAGAGAAAAGTGTTTCAGGGGATTCGTCTTTCTGTTACCAAAGACCCGGATGCAGAGGGCGAGGTCAGCCAGTTCGGAGCCCTTACCACAGCCTTGGCGGCTACTATTGGAACCGGAAATATCATCGGTGTGGGAACTGCCATTGCCCTGGGAGGCCCGGGTGCCGTACTGTGGTGCTGGCTTACCGGTGTATTCGGTATTGCCACCAAGTACAGTGAGTCTCTGATTTCTGTAAAATACAGGGTGAAAACAAGAGACGGGCGTATGCTGGGAGGCGCCATGTATGCGCTGGAAAGAGGATTACATATGAAGTGGCTGGGCGTTTTGTTTGCCTTGTTCGGAGGAATCGCTTCTTTTGGAATCGGCTGCGCCACCCAGGTAAACGCCATTGCTTCAGTCTGTAAAGAAAACCTGGGAGTGCCGCCATGGATTGTCGGTATAATTGTGGGAATCCTGGTAGCTATGGTAATTTTCGGAGGCATCAAGTCTATTGCCAGAGTTTGTGAAAAACTGGTGCCTTTTATGGCTTTCTTTTATGTGATTGGATGTATTATCATATTGGGTATCAACTATGATTACCTGGTTCCGGCTCTGAAAACTATCTGCAGCCTGGCCTTTAAGCCGGGAGCTGCTGCAGGAGGACTGGTAGGAGGCGGCATCATGCAGGCTCTTCACTATGGTGTGGCCAGAGGTCTTTTTTCCAATGAATCCGGTATGGGTTCGGCTCCCATTGCAGCGGCAGCAGCCCAGACCAGAAATCCGGTACGCCAGGCTTTGGTGTCCAGTACAGGAACCTTCTGGGATACGGTAGTTGTCTGTGCTATGACAGGATTGGTGTTGGTGACCAGTATTATGAAGAACCCTTCTATTGACATGGGAAGTATTTCTGACGGAGGTATTCTCACCAGCCTGGCCTTTGAGCAGATTCCTGTTCTGGGACCGATTATCTTAGTGCTCGGTATTATTACCTTTGCCTTTTCTACAGTTTTGGGATGGGCTTATTACGGAGAAAGATGCATTGAATATTTTGCAGGGAAGAAGATTATGATTCCTTACCGTATTCTGTACATTTTGGTAGCTGTTATTGCCCCCGTGGTATCTTTGAACCTGATTTGGCTGATTGCAGATACGTTAAACGCACTTATGGCCATTCCGAATCTGGTGGCTGTTCTGCTTCTGTCTCCTGTAGTAGTAGCAGAGACGAAGAAGTATTTGAACCATATTGACGAAAAGGACGATACCCCTATTCCCTATGAGGATGAGAGATAGGTAGTTTTCTCTGCCTGCTTTTTGTGATAGAATGAATATCAGCTACCTGGGCAAGCATAGCTTCAGTGGACAAAGGACCCTTGTACACCGAAAATAGTTTGTTTTCAGGTAAAACTATCCAAAACAGCTTGGGAGACTGAAGAATGCAGAGAAATCTTACGGAAGGTCCGATTACAAAAACAATATTGTTTTTTTCTCTGCCTATGATAGCGGGAAATCTGCTGCAGCAGCTTTATAACGTAGCAGATACCCTTATTGTAGGCAGATTTTTAGGTGCAGGAGCCCTGGCGGCAGTAGGCTCCTCTTATACCCTTATGACATTTCTAACCTCTATATTGCTGGGGCTTTGTATGGGCAGCGGCGCTGTGTTTTCTATCCGTTACGGAGAAGGCAGCCAGACAAAGCTGAAGGAAAGTATGGGAGCGTCTTTTCTTCTTATTTTCTGTACTGCTTTGGTACTGAATCTTTTGGTTTTTCTCTTTATTGACCCTATTTTATCTCTTTTACAGGTGCCGGAAGAAATCTATGGGATGATGAGAGATTATCTCTGGGTAATATTTTGGGGAATCATGGCTACTTTTTTCTATAATTATTTTGCCTCCCTGCTGAGAGCTGTGGGAAATTCTCTTTTGCCCCTGATATTTCTGGCTGTCTGCGCTATATTGAATATTGTGCTGGACTTATGGTTTGTGCTGGGGCTTTCCTGGGGTGTAAAGGGAGCTGCTTTTGCCACAGTCATTTCCCAGTATGTTTCCGGCATAGGGCTGGCGGCTTACACCTATATCCGGCTGCCGGATTTCCGCCTTGGAAGGAAGTATTTAAGCCCAAAGTTTTCTATGATAAAGGAAATTGCCCAGTTTTCTTTCCTTACCTCTTTGCAGCAGTCCGTGATGAATCTGGGAATTCTCATGGTACAGGGCTTGGTAAACAGCTTTGGCACGGTGATTATGGCAGCTTTTGCAGCAGCGGTAAAGATAGATTCTTTTGCCTATATGCCGGTGCAGGATTTCGGAAATGCTTTTTCTACTTTTGTGGCTCAGAATTTTGGAGCCAGGAAGGAAGAAAGGATACGAAAAGGAATGAAACAGGCGGCGGCAATGGCCATTGCTTTTTGTCTGGTCATTTCCCTTTTGGTCTTTGTCTTTGCCAGACCCTTGATGATGATATTCGTGGAGGCCCGGGAGACGGAAATCCTGAGAGCGGGCGTGGAATACCTGAGAATAGAGGGCACTTTTTACTGTGGAATCGGATGTCTCTTTCTCCTGTATGGATTCTATAGAGCGGTGAAGCTGCCGGCCATGTCCGTGGTGCTTACGGTGATTTCCCTGGGAACCAGGGTAGCGCTGGCCTACCTGCTGTCATCCATAGACTTTATAGGCGTTACGGGAATCTGGCTGTCCGTACCCATAGGATGGGCGCTAGCGGATATTGTGGGATTTTTATATTATAGGAAACATAAGGAAAGAATGTTTTCTATGATGAAAAGTTATAGTTTCAAAGTGTAAGTATTAAATTCACGGTATATCACCTATACCCAGGTATCTTGTATGGCTGTATACAAAAATGATCCGTCCTTACAATGAAAGAGCAGTTATAAAGTCAATAATAAGAAATGAAATATTCCATAAAAGTCAATAAAATGTTGACTACTGGAGGACAATAGAATATATTATAGATAGAACAATAGCAAAAATTTTGAAGGAGGGTATATCTATGGATAATTCTATTTTTAAGCAGGTAGGTAATAATATACAGAATATTTTGACTGCCCAGGGAAAGACGCAGCAGTTTTTAGCGGAAAAATTGGGAGTTTCAAAACAGGTTATGAATAAAATTGTTTCAGGGGCAAAAGCAATCAATGTTGCTGAAATTAGTAAGATTGCGAGTGTTTTAAATGTTTCGACAGATAGCCTTATTACTGTACATGCAGCCCAGGAACCTGTTCATAATTTTAGTTTTATGGGACAGGTAAAGAATGAGAAGACAAAGAAAAAAATTGAATTTTTGCAGACGGTTATAGATGAAATTCTGATGTTGGAGGAATATGCAGATGCAAGATAAGGATTTGAGTAAACAGGAAGTTCAGAACATTCAAGCACTTGCCAGAGAAAAACTTGTAGCATATTGTAAACTAAACGATGTAATTGGAACACAAATATTTAGCATTCTTGAGAAAGAAAGCAAAGTTTTATATTATCCGTTAGAAGAACAGCAGGTATGGGGATTTTCAGAAAGAATAAAGGGAAAAGCATTTGTATGTATCAATACATCGTTACCTTACGATAAACAGGTTTTTGCAGCAGCACATGAATTGTACCATTTATGGTTTGGTACTTCAGGCGAAATAATGATTTCAGAAGATTCACAGGAACCGAATTCTGATAAGGAAACAGAACGTTATGCAAATAGATTTGCTGCGGAATTTTTGGTGAATGAGGAGTTGTTGCTTCAGGAAATAAAGGTATATGAAATTGATAAAAATGCCCTTAGTATTAAAGATATTGTAAAACTCGCTAATTTATTTGTTGTTCCGTATCGTACAATGGTAAAACGGTTGCATGAGATAGGAGTATGTTCTAAGAGGGAGTATGAGAAATTCAAAGAATATACAGATGAACAGGCAAAGATTTGGCGTAACAGACTAGGATTATCTGTACCGGTAAGAAAAGATGAAGTTGGTTTAAGTAATCTTGTGGATAAGGCAATGGAATTATATGAAAAGAATTTAATCACTTATGAGAAACTGGAATATTTACTTGAATTGGCACAACTGACACCTGAAAAAATGGGAATTGCTTTAAATAATGGTTACGAACCGCCTACAGATGATGAGTTGGACGCTATCATGGAGGCATAGCGATGAAGTTAAAAGGGATAATTGTAGATGCTGACTATTCCATACTTTGCTACTGACGAAATGGATTTACAACCAATTGTTAATCGCATTTTAAATACAGGAATGGATGATATTTTTTGTATCAGAATAGAAGATGTTATTCGAAAAATTAAATCGGGAGAACTAGAAGGATTTAAAAGAAAAGAGGCAAAGGTATTATGGAGATTGGCAGGAAAGAGTACGAATTTGTCTGATAAGTGTATCTGGCCAGCAGAATAAAAATTATACCATATATTGCATCGGAAGTTATCCAGTAGAAAACACAGAAAGGGGTATTTTCATGGAAAATACGTCTGGGAACAGAGAAAATAAGAGGCCGGAAAGGCCGTCAAAACATATATGCATAGGCCTTCTGGCCCATGTGGACGCAGGAAAAACAACTCTGGCAGAAAGCCTTTTATATCATACGGGAAGCATCCGGAAAATGGGCCGTGTGGACCACAGGGACGCTTTTTTGGATACCTATGAACTGGAGCGGGCCAGAGGGATTACTATATTCTCCAAGCAGGCAGGGCTTCAGCTGGGAAACAGGGAAGTGACTTTGCTGGATACGCCGGGCCATGTGGATTTTTCGGCAGAGATGGAGAGAACCCTACAGGTTCTGGACTATGCTGTACTGGTTATCAGCGGGGCAGATGGAGTTCAGGGGCATGTGGAAACTCTCTGGAAACTGTTGAAACAATATGGTGTCCCGGTTTTTCTTTTTGTAAATAAAATGGACCAGGAGGGGGCAGACAGGGAAAGGCTTTTGGAGGAATTGAAAACCAGGCTCAGTGACCGCTGCGTGGACTTTGGACAGGAACGGCAGCGGGAAAGCTTTCTGGAAGAAATCGCCATGTGTGAGGAAAATGCCCTGGAACTTTTTTTGGAACAGGGAGACATAGATACCCGGGAGATTGCCCGGGAGATTGCCCGGAGAAAAGTATTTCCCTGCTGGTTTGGGTCTGCTTTAAAATCCATTGGGATAGAAGAATTTTTGACTGCACTGGATAAATACATTCTCAGCCCTTCTTATTCGGAAAATTTTGCCGCAAGAGTGTATAAAATTTCCAGGGATGAGAAAGGAAACCGGCTTACCCATATGAAAATCACAGGAGGAGCCCTGAAGGTAAAACAGCTTTTAAAAGGGAAAGACTGGGAGGAAAAAGCGGACCAGATACGTGTTTATGATGGCGCTGGGTTCCAGGCAGTGAACCAGGCGGAAGCAGGGGTTATTTGCGCTGTTACCGGACTTTCCCATACCTTTGCAGGGGAAGGTCTGGGGGAGGAAAAAGGAGAAATCCAGCCTGTTCTCACCCCAGTATTAAACTATGAAATCCAGCTTCCCCAGGGCACAGACGTTCACGGCATGCTGCTGAAGCTGAGACAGCTGGAGGAGGAGATACCGGAGCTTCAGATAGTCTGGAAGGAGCAACTGGGAGAGATTCATGCCCAGGTTATGGGGGCCGTTCAGATAGAGATTCTCAAGGAAATGATTGAGGAAAGATACGGTCTTCAGGTAGAATTCGGCTCCGGAAATATTGTGTACAAAGAAACCATAGAAAATAGGGTGGAGGGAATCGGACATTTTGAACCTCTGCGCCATTATGCGGAGGTACACCTCCTTTTGGAGCCTTTAGAGAGAGGGCAGGGATTGGTCTTTGAAACAGACTGCAGTGAGGATGTGCTGGACAGAAACTGGCAGCGTCTGGTACTGACCCACCTGGAAGAGAAAAAGCATGTGGGAGTGCTCACAGGCTCTGAGATTACGGATATGAAGGTAACTCTGATTGCAGGAAGAGCCCATCTCAAACACACAGAGGGAGGAGATTTCCGTCAGGCCACCTACCGGGCTTTGCGTCAGGGATTGAGAAAAGCAAAAAGCCTGCTGCTGGAACCGGTCTATGAGTACAGACTGGAAGTTCCCCAGGATATGGTGGGAAGAGCTATGGCAGATATTCAGAAAATGAGCGGCAGCTTTGCACCTCCTGAATCAGAAGGCGATATGGCTGTATTGACCGGAACAGCTCCTGTGTCAGAAATGGGAGGATACCAGGCAGAAGTCACAAGTTATACCCGGGGAAGAGGAAGACTGTCCTGCACCCTAAAGGGCTATGAGCCATGCCACAACAGCCAGGAAGTCATAGATACATTGGCTTATGACCCGGAGGCAGATACAGAAAATCCTACAGGGTCCGTCTTTTGCGCCCATGGAGCAGGCTTTGTGGTAAGCTGGGATAAGGTGGAAGAATATGCCCATATAGATGCAGGGCTGGAACTGGAAAAAGAAGAGCCTAAAGAAGAATACCATGTACCTGCGGGGAAAAGTTTTTCCCAGATGAGACTGGATGAAAAGGAATTAGAAGAGATTTTTGCCCGTACTTACGGGCCTGTGAAAAGAGAGAGGAATGCATTTGCAAAAAACCTGAGGGCAGCCTCTTATGACAGCGGGAGCAGAGGAAAAAAGAAAGAACCAGAGAAAGAATATCTTCTGGTTGACGGTTATAATATTATCTTTGCCTGGGAGGATTTAAACCAGCTGGCTAAGGTGAATATAGAAGGCGCCAGAAACAAACTGATGGATATTTTATGTAATTACCAGGGGTATAAAAAATGCACGCTGATTCTGGTTTTTGACGCTTATAAGGTAGAGGGAAACCAGGGAGAGGTACAGAAGTATCATAATATCCATGTAGTATATACCAGGGAGGCGGAGACAGCGGACCAATATATCGAAAAAACGGTTCACGAAATCGGGAGAAAGTATCAGGTGACCGTGGCCACCTCAGACGCTTTGGAGCAGGTTATCATTCTGGGACAGGGAGCTGCCAGGATGTCTGCCGCTAATCTCCGGGAAGAAGTGGAGCTTATGAATCAGGAAATCCGGGAACACTACATAGAGAAAACCAAGAAAAGCAGTACCTATCTTTTTGAAAATCTTTCCGGGGATTTGTCGGAGCTGATGGAAGATGTGCGGCTGGGAAGAAAGAAACTGGATTAGAGAGAGGCTCTTACAAAAACAGGAATAAAAAACGAAGCGCAGAGAAGCCCGGGCCGAAAAAAATAGGGGCAGATAGAAACCAGAGCAGAAAAAGCATCAGAAAAAGCTGCAGTAAAGAGAAGACAGAATATAAAAGCCGGAGCAGTGAGAAACTGAAACAGAAAGAAAAGGAGGGTAACTTATGGAGACTCAGAAGTTAAGGGAAAATTTTTACTGGACAGGTATTATTGACGGTAAGCTTCGGGTATTTGATATTATCATGTACACGGAGTTTGGCACCACCTATAATTCCTATGTGATGAAGGCTGGGGACAAAACGATTTTATTCGAGACAGCCAAGGCAAAATTTTTCCGGGAGTACCTGGAGGAGCTGGAAAAGCTGGTGGAGGTAAAGGACATTGATTATCTGGTTGTGAGCCATACGGAGCCGGACCATGCAGGAAGCGTAGAGAAACTGCTGGAAATCAATCCGGGGCTGAAAATCATTGCCACCGGCTGTGCCATTAACTTCCTGAAGGAGATTGTCAACGGGGATTTCACAGCTATTGCAGTGAAGGATAACCAGGAAATGAAGATAGGTAATAAGACCCTTCGTTTTCTTGCGGTTCCTAATCTTCACTGGCCGGATACCATGTACACTTATATAGAGGAAGAGCAGATTCTGGTTACCTGTGATTCCTTTGGCTCTCATTACGGACAGGGAGAGATTCTGGTCAGTCAGGTAAAAGACAGAGAAGGCTATATGAGAGCCACGAAATACTATTTTGACAATATTCTGGGCCCCTTTAAAAGCTATATGAGAAAGGCTTTGAAACGAGTACGGGACCTGGATATTTCTATGATTTGCACGGGACACGGACCGGTTCTGGATACTGGGATTGACTTTATGCTGGACACTTATGAAGAATGGTGTACCGTGGTAAATCCTAATGAGAAAAAGACGGTAATCATTCCCTATGTCAGCGCCTATGGCTATACGGGAGAGCTGGCTCAGGCCATTTCTCAGGGAATAAAGGACAGCGGAGACATAGAGGTCCGATGCTATGATATGGTGGAGGCGGACCAGGGAAAAGTGCTGCAGGAGCTGGGCTTTGCAGACGGAATTCTTCTGGGCTCTCCCACGATTTTAGGAGAAGCATTGAAGCCCATCTGGGATTTAACTACCTCTATTTTTCCGGGAACTCACGGGGGGAAGCTTGCCGCTGCCTTTGGAAGCTATGGCTGGAGCGGAGAGGCAGTTCCCCACCTGATAGAACGTCTGAAACAATTAAAAATGCGGGTGCCGGATGATGGATTCCGGGTGAGATTGAAACCAAGCAGGGAAAATCTTGTGGATGCCCACGATTATGGCTATAATTTCGGCTGCCTGCTTCAGAATAAGGAAAATGATAAAAAGCAGGATAAGGGAAGCAAAAAACTGGTAAAATGTTTGGTCTGCGGGGAAATTTTCGACAGTTCTCTGGAGGTATGCCCGGTGTGCGGCGTAGGCAGGGAAAACTTTGTGCCGGTGGAGGAAGAATCCAATGATTACCGCAGAGATACCAGGAATTTTTATGTGATTCTGGGAGGAGGAGCGGCAGGCTTCTACGCTGCCTCGGCTATTCGCCAGAGAGACAAAACCGGCTCCATTGTTATGCTTTCCAATGAGCCATACCGTCCTTACAACCGGCCTATGCTGACGAAATCTATCATGGCTGATTTGAATCAGGACCAGATAGCTATAGAAGAGGAAAAATGGTATGAGGAAAACAATATTCATCTGCTTTTGGATAAGCAGGTGACAGCTATTGACAGAGAAAACAAGGAAGTCATAACAGCAGATGGTATGAAACTGGCTTACACAAAGCTTATCTATGCACTTGGTTCTGAATGTTTTATTCCGCCTATACCAGGCAGTGATAAGGAAGAGGTGGTTGCCATCCGCCGTCTGGAGGACACCAGGAAAATAGAGGCTTTGCTGCCTGAAGTGAAAAACGTGGTAGTTATAGGCGGAGGTGTTCTGGGTCTGGAGGCTGCCTGGGAAATGAAACGGGCCAAATGTAATGTTACGGTTTTGGAACTGGCTCCTTTGCTTATGGGAAGACAGCTGGATGAAGGGGCTGCCGAAATGTTGAAGACTATCAGCCAGAACCAGGGCGTTGCCATACACACCGGAGTACAGATTACAGAAATATTAGGGGAAGACCAGGTAACCGGAGTGAAGCTGGGCAGTGGAGAAGTAATTCCTGCAGACTTGGTAATTGTATCTGCCGGTGTCCGGGCCAATGTGGAGCCGGCTAAGTCGGCAGGTATAGAGACAGACCGGGCGCTGGTAGTAAATGAGCGGATGGAAACTAACGTGCAAGACATTTATGCCTGCGGAGACTGTGCCCAGTATGAAGGCGTTAATTATGCTATATGGCCCCAGGCTGTGGAGCAGGGAAAGGTGGCCGGCGCCAATGCGGCAGGAGATAATCTGGTATATGAAACCGTTCCTGCGGCGCTGAATTTCCATGGTATGAGAACTGCTCTGTTTGCAGCGGGAGATAACGGAAAAAATCCCAATCTCATATATAAAACCGTGGAATTTAAAGACATGGCCAAGAAACAATATAAAAAATATTACTTCCTTAACAACCGTTTGTGTGGTGTGATTCTTATTGGAGATGTAGGGGATATGGCAAGGATGAGCCAGCTTTTGGAGAAGCATGCTGCTTATCAGGAAGTGATGGAGTAGGGCAGAAGCAGGAGTAAATCATAAAATCAGAGACTTGACATCCTGATTTTTCCCTGTTATAATCAAGAACGATACGAAGAGGTACCTATAGTTGTAGGTGCCTCTTTTTTTGTTCTATAGAAAATTTCTTTGAATTTCCTATAGAACAAAAAGCCCGTCGGGCAGGAACGCACTGCGGTGGAGAGGAGTTATGTCGCTAAAGCGACCCACCGCAGGCGGAGAATCCTGCAAAGCAGGATTCTTTTATATATATAGGGATTTCCTATGCTATTTACCAAAGGAGGACTATTATGAAGCTAACCCCAAAAGAACAGGAAAAATTGATGCTCCATATGGCTGGCAATCTGGCCAAAGAGAGGAAAGAAAGAGGGCTGAAACTGAATTACCCGGAGGCACTGGCCTATATCAGTTCTGAACTGCTGGAGCTGGCCCGTGACGGAAAAACAGTGGTGGAATTAATGCAGCTTGGAACAAAGATTCTGACCAAAGAGGACGTGATGAATGGTGTTGCCGACATGATTGGAGAGGTACAGGTAGAAGCTACATTTCCTGACGGAACCAAACTGGTAACCGTGCATAATCCCATTCAATAAGAGGAGGTAATAGCAATGAAAATAGGTGAAATCATGTTTTCAGACCGAGAAATTACATTAAACCAGGGGAAGAAAACAGTGACAATTCTGGTGGCAAATAAAGGGGACAGACCGGTACAGGTAGGCTCTCATTATCATTTTTTCGAGACTAATAAGTGCTTATCTTTTGACCGTGAAGCAGCCTACGGTTATCATCTGGATATTCCCTCCGGAACCTCTGTCCGCTTTGAACCTGGAGAGGAAAAGGAAGTGCAGCTGGTGGAAATGGGAGGGCGGAAAAGAGTATTTGGTTTAAATGATTTGACCCGTGCTCAGACAAATGCTGACACAAAACCCGCTTCCATGGACACAGCGAAATTAAAGGGCTTTCTGTAAGGAGGAGACGAATATGAGTGTAAAAATTTCCGGTGAAAAATATGCAATGATGTACGGCCCTACAACAGGGGATAAGGTACGGCTGGCAGATACCAGTTTAGTAATAGAAGTAGAAAAAGACTATACCACTTATGGTGACGAAATTAAATTCGGCGGAGGAAAAACCATCCGTGACGGCATGGGACAATCCGTAAAGACCACCAGCAGAGACGGGGACTTGGATTTAGTCATTACCAATGCCCTGATTGTGGATTCCACAGGAATAGTCAAAGCTGATATAGGAATTAAAAACGGGAAAATCGCAGGCATTGGAAAGGCCGGCAATCCTGACATCATGGACGGTGTAACTCCCGGAATGACAGTAGGCGCTTCCACAGAAGCACTGGCAGGAGAGGGAATGATTGTAACCGCAGGAGGTATTGATACCCATATCCATTTTATCAGTCCCCAGCAGATTGACTGTGCGCTGTACAGCGGTGTAACCACCATGATTGGAGGCGGTACAGGTCCGGCAGACGGAACCAATGCCACTACCTGTACCCCCGGCCCCTGGAATCTGGAAATGATGCTGAAAGCAGCAGAAGAATATCCTATGAACCTGGGATTTTTGGGAAAAGGAAACTGCTCGGATGAAGCTCCTCTGGCAGAACAGGTAAAAGCCGGCGCTATGGGATTGAAAATTCATGAGGACTGGGGCGCAACTCCGGCAGTTATTAACCACTGTCTGAATGTGGCTGATGAATATGACGTACAGGTGGCTATTCATACAGATACCCTGAATGAAGGGGGCTGTGTGGAGGATACCCTGGCGGCTATTGGAGGAAGGACCATTCATACATACCATACAGAAGGTGCGGGAGGAGGACATGCGCCGGATATTATCCGGGCTGCCGCTGCGCCTAACGTGCTTCCTTCTTCTACAAATCCTACCATGCCCTATACCGTGAATACCTTAGACGAGCACTTGGATATGCTGATGGTCTGCCACCATTTGGATAAGAAAATTCCGGAGGATGTGGCCTTTGCAGATTCCCGTATCCGTCCTGAGACTATCGCCGCAGAGGATGTACTCCATGACATGGGAGTTTTCAGTATGATGAGCTCTGACTCTCAGGCTATGGGACGTGTAGGGGAGGTTATCACCCGTACCTGGCAGACAGCCAGCAAGATGAAGGATGAGCGGGGAGCCCTTCCGGAGGATGAGGGCGCAGGAAATGACAATTATCGTGTAAAACGATATATTTCCAAATATACCATCAATCCGGCAATTACCCACGGCATTTCCCAGTATGTAGGCTCTGTGGAGACAGGTAAATTTGCTGATTTGGTATTGTGGAATCCTGGGTTTTTCGGTGTAAAACCGGATATTATCATCAAGGGCGGAATGATAATAGCTTCTAAGATGGGAGATGCCAATGCTTCTATTCCCACTACCCAGCCTGTATTGTATCAGCCTATGTTCGGGGCCCATGGAAAGGCAAAATATGCTGCCTGCCTTACCTTTGTTTCTCAGGCTGCAATGGAAGCAGATGTGAAAGCTGCTTACGGTTTGGAGAAAACCGTAGTGCCGGTAAAGGGCTGCAGAAGCATCAGCAAAAAGGATATGGTATACAATGACAGGACACCGGAAATCACCGTGGATTCAGAGACTTATGAGGTTACGGTAGACGGAGAAGCTGTTACTTCAAAGCCTGCGGATAAACTGCCGCTGACCCAGATGTACAGCCTGTTTTAGACGGCAGAAGAATCAAAAGAGAAATGGGGCTGGCCCAGAGTTTACCCATTGACTGGGACAGCCCCATACCATATGAGGAGGAGTTATTATGTTAGGAGTATGCCTTTTATTTGTAGGTATTGTATTGATTAACAACGGTATGTGCACACTCTATAAAGTGGATGGCAAATCAGCGGCTGTGATGAACATACTCACAGGGGGACTTTCTGTGTTTATCAATTTTGTCAGTCTGGTTCAGGGCAATTATTATGCTGCCGGCACCGGCCTTTTGTTCGGCTTTACCTATTTGTTTGTTGCGTTTACCAAGATACTGAATTTAAGCCCCATTCCCTTTGCCTGGTTCTCAACCTTTGTGGCTGTGAATGCTGTGATTTTCGGAACCATCGAGGGATTTACCGGAAGCACGGCATTGGGAATAGCTGCCGATATACGGTGGGCAGCCATCTGGTATTTATGGGCAGTGCTTTGGGGAACTGCTTTTGTAGAAGATATTATGGGGAAAAAACTGGGAAAATTTGTGCCCTGTCTTCAGGTCTTTGAAGGCGTGGTGACTGCCTGGATTCCGGGAGTCATGCTTCTTCTGGGTGTGTGGTAGAATCAGAGAAGAATAAAGGAGAATAAAATGCTGTGTGAACAAATTCTTGGAAAATTATCAGATACAGACACTGCAGGAAAAACCATAGAATACGTGGATATTGAATGGCATGAAGCCTTCAAAAAGATACATAGAAAGACAACAGATACTGGCAGAGAAATAGGTATTCGTATGGAGGATTCTATTCTGTCCAGGGGGCTTTTTCAGGGAGATGTACTGTACCAGGACAGCCAGTTAATCATAGCCGTGAAGACACCTCCTTGTGAGGTGATTAAAATCAGCATAGAACCAAAACACCATCATATGGCGGCAAAAGTCTGCTATGAGATTGGCAACCGTCATGCTCCGTTGTTCTGGGGAGAGGAACCGGGAACATTTATCACTGTTTATAATGAACCAATGATGCAGACGCTTTCTAAAATTCATGGAGTAAAAACAGAAAAAAAGATGGAAAAATTAGACTTTGACCGGAGGATTTCCGCATCTGTCCACAATCATCATCACTGAGGAACTGCTATGGATAAACGAGAACAAATACAACAATTTTATCTGCTTCAGGTGAACGATGCGCTTTTTCCTATTGGGGGCTATTCCCATTCACAGGGACTGGAAACCTATATTCAAAAAGGCACTGTTCATGATGAAAAAACGGCTGGGGAATATATCCGGAATAAGCTTGGCTGGAGTCTGCTTTATACCGATTTTCTGGCAGTCAGGCTTGCTTATGAAAGGGCAAAAGAAGAGGATTTAGAGGCCCTGAACAGACTGGAGGACCTTCTGGAGGTTATCAGGATACCTATGGAACAGCGGGAAGCCTCCCGGAAAATGGGTTCCCGTTTTGCAAAGACCATTGCCCGGCTTTCTATAGAAAAGACGGAAATCTGGGAACAATATCTGGAAGCCCGCAGACAAAAATCTATTGCTCACTGCTGTGTTTACGGTGTGTTTTGTGCTTCCCTGAACCTTCCTTTGCAGGAGGTTCTGGCCCATTATCTTTATGCCCAGACATCGGCTATGGTGACAAACTGCGTAAAATCCATTCCCCTCAGCCAAAGTGTGGGACAAAAGCTTTTATGCGGCTGTTATGAACTGTTTCCGGAGCTTATAGAGACGGTTATGAGGCTTTCAGAGGAAAATCTGGGCCTTTCTGCGCCGGGATTTGATATTCGGGGAATCCAGCATGAACGGCTTTATTCCAGGCTGTACATGTCCTGACAGAGTCCTTGGCGGTCATACTGTCTTGCCTGTCCTGTTTCTGTACATGTATTCATGCAGGGGAGCTTGCTGTCTGCCCGGCTTCGGTCCGGGGCTTTCAGATGAAGAGGAAAGGGACAGACATGTCCGCTGCCCCAGGCATTATTATGAATGTGAGGTGTATATATGTCATATGTTAAAATTGGTGTGGCCGGACCGGTAGGTTCCGGTAAAACGGCCCTGATTGAAGCTTTGTCAAGAAAAATGGCTTCAGATTATAGTATTGGTGTTATTACCAACGATATTTATACGAAAGAAGACGCTCAGTTTCTGGCTAAGAACAGTGTTCTGCCTGTAGAGCGTATTATTGGTGTGGAGACCGGAGGCTGTCCCCATACGGCTATTCGGGAAGACGCTTCCATGAATCTGGAAGCAGTGGATGAAATGATGGAACGTTTTCCGGACATTCAGCTGCTTTTTATAGAAAGCGGCGGTGATAATCTGTCTGCAACCTTCAGTCCGGAGCTGGTAGATGCCACTATTTTTGTCATTGATGTGGCAGAAGGGGATAAAATTCCCAGAAAAGGAGGTCCGGGAATCACCCGTTCGGATTTACTTGTTATCAATAAAATAGATTTAGCTCCTTATGTAGGGGCCAGCTTAGAGGTTATGGAGCGGGATTCAAAGAAAATGCGGAACCAGCGCCCCTTTATTTTTACCAATATCCGGGATGATGTAAATGTGGATGATGTGGCAGCCTGGATTAAGAAAAATGTCCTTTTAGAGGATTTGTAAGAAAGGCGGAATGAATTTGGCAGAGAATAAATTCGGAAAAGTTTCCAGGATTTCCATAACAGCAAAAGCAGACAGGGATAAAACCGTGATAGAAGACCTTTCCTTTACTGCGCCTTATAAAGTAATGTCTCCTTTTCCCAGACCTGACGGCGGTATTTCGGTTATGCCCTTATGTGCTTCTGCGGGAATTATGGAAGGGGACCGGCAGGAATTTTCTTTCCATATTAAGAAAGACGCAAAGCTGGAGATGCTGTCCCAGTCTTTTGAAAAAATCCATAAGATGAAAGAAGGAGGGGCATTTCGCCATATAAAAGCTCAGGTGGAGGCCGGAGGCTGTTTTTATTATTATCCCCAGCCGGTTATTCCCTATAAGGATTCTGCTTTTGACAGCCACACGGAAATTCACCTTGAAGATGAAAGCTCCCGGCTGTTTCTTATGGAGATAATTACCTGCGGCAGGAGCGCTTCCCAGGAGCACTTTGGGTATAGACGTTTCGCCTCCAGAGTAGAGATTTACAGAAATAACCGGCTCATATACCTGGATAATACCTGCTACGAGCCGGAAAAAATGCCAATGGAAGGCCTGGGATTTTATGAGGGGTTCACCCATATGGCTAATATTTTTCTAAGCCGCCATGGTGAGGAAATACAGGATGCCATTTGGGATATTCTGGATGAGGAACCGGAAATTGACGGCGGTGTGACTCGCTTGTCAGGCGGCGACTTAGCTGTGCGGATACTGGGCCGGAGAAGCCAGAAGCTGGAGCAGACCGCAGAAAAAATAAAAGAACTGTTTGAAACAGGCATTACAGACTGAGAGGGAACGATTTTACACGTTCCCTCTCTCCATATTTTAGCTTAAATTGTCTTTGCCCTCAGTGTACAAAGGACATATAGCCATTTGTACACTGAGGGTAATGCCCGTCAAACCAGGATTGGTAAAATCAACGATAATGCAGTCCGCTCCAGTAAACATTGTCTTTTACAATGGTTTCCGGAAGCAGGTCCACACCCTCAAGCGCCCATTTCTTGTATTCCTGGAAGCCTACCCGGTCGATGATGTAGCCCACATGCTCTTTTCCGCCGGGAGCAGCAGGGTCGATATATTTTTTGGCAAATTTATAGGTGTTAAGAATTACCTTCAGAATAGTATCCTCGTCTGCCCATATCAGGAAATCCTCCCCCAGACGGGGATTCCTTTTTCCGGTACGCCCCATGATGGTCAGGCGGTAATATTTCTGCTGGCTTCTGGTCCAGGCTCTTGTAGGGCACTTGGTAACGCAGACGCCGCAGCCTACGCACATATGGTACCCAAAGCGGTTTTTATAATTGTATACCTTGTGAAGAACCTTGAAACGCATACGTTCTCCCTGGTCCTTGCGGAAACTGATTCCTCCGGCAATGTCTGAATAGCCGTCCACCTGGCAGGAAGCCCAGACTCTTCTCCGTTCTCCGGCCTGGGGATTCCTGCAAAATCAGCCATTAAAGTCATGGTGAAAGGAAGATTGATGTGTATGCCGTCCTCCTGTTTCTCACCGAAATCCCGTCCCAGCTTCCAAAGTTTTGCAGCGATTTTTCGCTCAGTCTGCATACTGCCGGAGGTGTTTTTCAGTTGATATGACAACCGCCAAAGATAACACTCGTATTCCGATAGAACCGCCTGAGTGAGAGAAAAATGCTTTTCCATAAGCTTTAGAAACTCTGCCTTTTCTATTTGCAGAAGCTGAATGTCTGTAATGGCTTCACAGTATATAGAAGCGGGACGCTGGCTTTGAATATCATGGTTCAGCAAATGGCCTTTTCCCAGGAAAAAAAGAATTTTCCTGTTGCCGTGTTTGGTAATGTTGTAGACAGCTGCCTGACCGGAGAGAAGCAGTAAAACTGCTCCTGCAGGTTCCTGGCGGGAAAAAAGCAGTTTCTTTTTCGGCGCAGCCGTAAGCCGCCCCTTCTCTAGGAGAAGCCGGATTAGCTCCTCAGACAGGCTTTGAAAAAAGGGCATGGCCTTTAACTGGCCCACAGAAAAATGTTCCATAATATCCTCCTGGCTAAAAGGAAAAATCCTTGTTTTATAGTATAACAGATAAAAAAATGTCTGTCCGTGACGTATATCACAATTTTATAATATAAGTCCATTCCAGAGCAGAGGCCTGCCAGGATTCCGAAAGTGAGAAGCGTGGAGGAAGCCTGAGGACTTATCCGGATAATTTTTTTGATTATAATATGGGAGAGAGAAAAAGGCAATTCCCCGGCCATACTTGATTTTCATGAAACATCATAGACAAAAGGCGTTTCCATGGATTATACTGTAGATAGTGCGCAGAGAAAAAAGCAGCGACCCAACCCAGGCGGAGAATCCTGCAAGCAGGATTCTTTATCAACATAGGAAAGAGCAGAAGCGTACTTAGAGAATAGAAAGGAAGCAGAGCATGAGTGAACAGCTTACAGAAAACGACGTAAAGAAGATTCAGGAAGAGATAGAATACAGAAAGCTGGTGGTGCGAAAGGAAGCCATTGAGGCGGTAAAGGAGGCCAGAGCTCAAGGGGATTTAAGCGAAAATTTTGAGTATTATGCGGCGAAAAAGGATAAAAATAAAAACGAGAGCAGAATACGCTACCTGGAAAGAATGTTAAAGACAGCTACCATTGTAACAGACAATTCAGGAGAAAACGAGGCGGGGCTCAACAATTTGATAGAGGTTTATTTTGAAGAGGACGATGAGACAGAAACCTACAAGCTGGTGACCTCTATCAGGGGAAATTCCCTGGATAATAAAATCAGCATAGAGTCTCCTCTGGGAAAGGCCATACGGGGCCGCAGAGAAGGAGACCGGGTGCGGGTGGAGCTTGACAACGGCGGAGGCTATTACGTTCAGATAAAGAAAATTGTAAAGACCACCGACGACCAGGAGGATGCTATCCGCAGTTTTTAAATAGAAAGAGAAAGATACAAAAGGAGAAAATCATGGATATTTTCAGTGTTTTAAGCCTCATAGGAGGCCTTGCCCTTTTCTTATACGGAATGCATGTTATGGGAGACGGACTTTCTAAACTTTCCGGAGGAAAGATGGAAAAAATTTTGGAGACCCTTACCTCCAATCCCCTTAAAGCCGTTGGCCTGGGAGCTTTGGTGACTGCGGTTATCCAGTCTTCCTCTGCTACCACGGTAATGGTGGTGGGATTTGTGAACTCAGGGATTATGAAGCTGTCCCAGGCGGTGGGTATTATTATGGGTGCGAATATAGGAACTACCATCACTTCCTGGATATTGAGTCTTTCCGGCATTGAAAGCGACAGTTTTTTTATCCAGCTTTTTAAGCCAACCTCATTTTCACCGGTTCTGGCCATTGTTGGTGTTGCTTTCCTGCTGTTTGCCAAGAGCCCCAGGAAAAAAGACATTGGAACCATATTCCTGGGATTTGCAGTGCTGATGTTTGGTATGGAGTCTATGAGCTCCGCTGTTAAGCCTCTGGCTGATGTGCCGGAATTTACAGGAATCCTGACTACCTTTAAAAATCCTTTGCTGGGTATGGTTGCAGGAGCCCTTCTGACAGCTGTTATCCAGAGTTCTTCCGCTTCCGTAGGTATCCTGCAGGCCTTGTGTGTTACAGGGGCGGTGAGCTACGCAGTGGCAGTACCTATTATCTTAGGACAGAATATCGGAACCTGTGTTACCGCTCTTTTGTCTGCCATTGGAGCTAAGAAAAATGCTAAAAGAGCGGCCATGGTTCACTTGTATTTTAACCTGATTGGAACAGCGGTTTTTCTGGTGGTATTCTACGGCGCCCAGCTTTTTGTAACCTTTGGGTTTATGGACCAGGCGGCTAATGCGGCAGGAATTGCGGTGGTACACAGTGTATTTAATGTTTTTGCTACCCTGGTGCTTCTGCCCTTCTCCGGAGTGCTGGAAAAGCTGGCCTGCCTTACCATACGGGAGGAAACCGAGGAGGCGCCAAGTACCGGGCTGGAACTGTTAGACGTGCGTTTTCTGGAGCAGCCTTCTATTGCCATGGAGCAGAGCCGGCAGGCAGCAAAAAAAATGTCCGATTCAGCAAAAAATACTCTGTTTACAGCCATGTCCCTGCTTCGGGATTTTGACAAAGAAAAAGAAGAGCAGGTTCTTCGATCGGAAGAGAACGTGGACAAGTGGGAAGATGCCCTGGGCACCTACCTGGTAAAGCTTGGAGAGAAGGATTTGATCCAGAAGGACAGCCGGGATTTGTCCCTGATTCTTCACTGTATCGGTGACTTTGAGAGAATCTCAGACCACGGAGTGAATATTATGGAATCTGCCAGAGAAATGCATGAAAAGGGTCTGAAATTTTCCGACAAGGCAGCCCAGGAGCTGGCTGTTATTTCCAGAGCAGTGGAAGACATTGTAAATACTTCTTTTCAGGTCTTTAAAAATGAGGACAAAGAGCTGGCTAAAGGGGTAGAGCCTCTGGAGGAGGTTATTGACGAGCTGAATCATGAACTGAAAGACAGGCATATCCGCAGGCTGAGACAGGGAAAATGCACCATAGAGCAAGGTTTTGTACTGTCTGATATTACTACCAGCCTGGAGCGTATTGCAGACCATTGCTCCAATATCGCAGTATGTATCCTGCAGATTGGGGAAAAAAGCTTTGATACCCACGGTTATCTGAATTATGTAAAGAAAGAAAAAAACAGAGAGTTTCTGGAACAGACCGAGGCCGTGAGGCAGAAATACCTGCTTCCCTGAGACTTTGGAAGACTGAGGTGATGGAATGATTTATTGTGTGGAGGACGAACGGAATATCCGGGAACTTCTGGTTTATACCCTGGGTACCAGCGGATTTGAGGCAAAGGGCCTGGGAGACGGGAAGGAGCTGAAGCAGGCTCTGAAAGAGCAGCTGCCGGAGCTGATTCTCCTGGATATCATGCTCCCCGGTCAGGACGGGTATGAGCTTCTTGAGTTTTTAAAAGGAAACCCGGAGACCAGCCAGATTCCCGTAATTATGGTCACGGCTAAAGAGGCGGAATATGACAAGGTACGGGGCCTGGAGACAGGAGCGGACGACTATATTACCAAGCCTTTTGGCATGATGGAATTTCTGGCCAGGGTGAAGGCGGTTCTCAGAAGAACGAAAAGACAGGAGGACCAGTATCAGTACCGGGACCTGAAAATGAATGTAAAAAGGCGCCAGGTGTGGGATGGTGAGAGAGGAGTGGAACTGACTCTGAAAGAATTTGAACTGCTTCGTTACCTTATGGAAAACCAGGGAATTGTCCTTACCAGAGAGCAGATATTGGAAAAAATCTGGGGTTACGAATATTACGGAGAGACCAGGACTGTGGATGTCCACATCCGGACTCTGCGGCAAAAGCTGGGGGACTCCGGCAAATGGATTGAGACGGTGCGGGGTGTGGGTTACCGCATAGGAGACAAGTAATGAAGCAGAGGATAATGAACAATGTAGGCGCCCTGGTGGCCCTGTCTGTGCTTCTTACCTTTCTGGCTGCCAGTCTTGTCATGTATAATAAGTACAGCAGTTATATGCGCCAGGATGTAAAAAACGAGGCGGAGTATCTGGTTCATGCCATGGAGAACACAGAGGAAGACAGTTTTATTCGGGAAATCGGGGATGTTACGGCCAGCCGTCTCACCCTTATTGAGGAAGATGGAAGGGTGTCTTACGATTCCAGGACAGAGGCTGTGGACATGGAAAACCACGGAGACAGACCAGAAGTTCAGCAGGCCCTCACAGAGGGAAAAGGAGAGAAGGTACGCTTTTCTCAGACTTTTTCCCGACAGACCTTTTATTATGCCCTGCAGTTGGAGGACGGAAGAGTTCTGCGAGTAGCCAAAACCACGGACAGTGTGTTTAAGACTATGTTTTCCAGTTTTACACTTATGGGCCTTATATTGACCGCTATTTTAATCCTGGGATTTTTTCTGGTGGAGCGGCAGACAAAGAAGCTGATAGAGCCAATTAACCGATTGAATCTGGAGCAGCCCCTGGAGCATGTGGAATATGAGGAACTGCGTCCCCTCTTGAACCGGGTGGACCAACAGAACCGGCAGATAGCCAGCCAGGTCCGGGAGCTGAAGCAGGCGGAGAGTGTGAGACGGGAATTTTCTGCCAATGTATCCCATGAGCTGAAAACTCCACTTATGTCTATTTCCGGCTATGCGGAAATCATGAAAAATGGCCTAGTGCAGCCGGAAGACGTGCCGGAGTTTGCCGGACGGATCTATGATGAGGCCAGCCGCCTGACCACTTTGGTCCAGGATATTATCGAGCTGTCCAAGCTGGATGAAAAGAGTGGAGAAATGCCTCTGGAACCTGTGGATTTATATGAGCTTCTTCAGGATGTGTGCCGGAATTTGAAAATGCCGGCACAAAAGAGAGGAGTTACCATAACCCATGAAGGAAGCAGCCTGAAGATTCCCGGTATCCGCCATGTGCTTTACGAAATGTTTTACAATCTGGCGGATAATGCGGTAAAATACAACAAAGAAGGTGGCTGGGTAAAGCTTACCCTGAGCAGTAGGGGAAACAAGGCTTGTTTCTGTGTGGAGGATAACGGAATCGGTATTGCGGCAGAGGAACAGGAGCGTATTTTCGAAAGGTTCTACCGGGTGGATAAAAGCCATTCCAGACAGACGGGAGGCACCGGACTGGGGCTTTCCATTGTGAAACATGGAGCGGCTCTGCATCGGGCGCAAATTTATTTGGAGAGCCAGCCCGGACAGGGAACCAAAATAAAGGTAGTATTTCACAGAGCAGAGGTGGAAGAGGATGAAAAGAAAAGAACGCAGGAATTGTGAGTACTGCAGCAATTACATATATGATGAGGACTTTGGATATTATGTATGCGACGTGGACCTAGACCAGGATGAAATGGGACGTTTTTTGTCGGATACTTTTTATGATTGTCCTTATTTTGTCATGAACGGAGAGTACAGGATTGTGAGAAAACAGATGTAGGAGGCAGATATGGCGTACGTTGAATTTCGACATGTGAAAAAAGTGTATGGTAAAAAAAATGAGGCGGTCATTAAGGCACTGGACGATGCAGACTTTTCCGTGGAGGAAGGAGAACTGGCAGTTATCCTGGGAGCCTCCGGCGCAGGAAAAACCACAGCCCTTAACATTCTGGGAGGTATGGACCAGGCTACGGAAGGAGACGTGGTGGTGGCCGGCAAATATATCAATAAACTGAAAGAGAAAGAGCTGGTAAAGTACAGAAGAAACGACGTGGGATTCGTCTTTCAGTTTTATAACCTGGTGCCCAACCTTACGGCATTGGAAAATGTGGAGTTAGCGGTGCAGATATGCAAAGATTACCTGAATCCGGAAGATGTACTGCGGAAGGTGGGGCTGGAAGAGAGAATGAAAAATTTCCCGGCTCAGCTTTCCGGAGGCGAACAGCAGAGGGTGGCTATTGCAAGGGCAATCGCTAAAAATCCCAAGCTGCTGCTGTGTGACGAGCCTACGGGAGCCCTGGATTATAACACCGGCAAGCAGATACTTCAGCTGCTTCAGGACACCTGCAGGAGAGAACATATGACAGTAATCATTATCACCCACAATTCAGCTCTGGCGCCTATGGCAGACAGAGTGATTCGCTTTAAAAGCGGAAAGGTCACAGATATTTCCTTAAATGATAACCCAACCCCTATTGCACAGATTGAGTGGTAAAAAAGGGGAAAACAGAGAGAAAGGCGGTATGGCACATGGATATGAGAAGCGAAGTCAGAAAAATGAAGGAAGACAGTCCCATTATGGCGGCTTTGAGCCTGGAGCAGAGAAATCAGGCGTTGGAGCAGGCGGCCCGGGCCCTTCTGGAACACCAGGAAGAAATTTTTAAGGCTAACAAAGAGGACATGGAAGCAGCCCAAAAGGAGGGTCTTTCTCCCTCTGTGCTGAAGAGGCTGAAATTTGATGCCCATAAGCTGGCGGATGTAACGGCGGGAATCCGGGACTTGATAAAGCTGCCTGACCCGCTGTCCAAGGTGCAGCTGGCCAGAGAACTGGACCAGGGACTTATCCTGTATCGGGTTACCTGCCCTATTGGAGTAATCGGCATTATTTTTGAGGCCCGCCCTGACGCTCTGGTGCAGATTTCCTCTCTTTGTATCAAAAGTGGAAACTGTGCAGTGCTGAAAGGAGGGAAAGAAACAGCCAGAACCAATAAGGTACTGTTTCGTCTTATCTATGAGGCTGCCCTTTCCTGCGGTCTTCCCAAGGGCTGTATGCTTCAGGCTCAGCAGCATAATGAGATTGACGAGCTTTTATCCTGTCATGACTGTGTGGATTTACTGATTCCCCGAGGCTCCAACCAGTTTGTGCAGTATATCATGAATAATACCAAGATTCCGGTTATGGGCCATGCGGACGGGGTTTGCCATATTTATGTGGATGCAGCTTATGACAAGACCAAGGCTGTTCCTGTGGTGGTAGATGCCAAAACCCAGTATACTGCTGCCTGCAATGCAGTGGAAACCCTGCTGGTGCATGAGAAAATCGCAGGAGAATTCCTGCCGGAGGCTGCAATGGCTCTGGAAGAAGCAGGAGTTAAACTGAGAGGAACCAGAGAAGTTCAGGAGATTATTCCCTGTGAGCTTATGGAGGAAAAAGAGTTTCACAGGGAATATCTGGATTTGGTTTTGTCTGTGAAAATCGTGAAAGATGTGGAAGAGGCAATTCGTCATATCAACTATTACGGTTCCCACCATACAGACTGTATTATTACAGAAAATCAGGAGTGTGCGGACAGATTTATGCAGCTTGTGGATTCTGCAGGAGTATATCAGAACTGCTCCACCAGATTTGCCGACGGATTCCGTTACGGATTTGGAGCTGAAGTGGGAATCAGCACCGGAAAGATTCATGCCAGAGGTCCTGTAGGCCTGGAAGGTCTGGTAACCTACAAGTACAAGCTGCGGGGAAGCGGTCAGATTGTGGGAGATTATGCAGAGGGAAGAAGCTCTTTCCACTTTAAGGATTTGGAGACGGACAGCTTATGACAGAAAAATGGAAAAACCTGGGCGCCAGCCTTCTGCCGGCTTTTCTCTGGATTTTTATCCAGAGTATGGTGCTGATTTCAGAGCCTTCTCTTCTGGATTGGGAGCTGGGGGCCCTGGGGCTTTTGGGCATGGGACAGGAGGAGGCCTGGGCTTTTCTTCAGGAAAATCAGACTTATGTGGTCTATGTGCTGATGAATATTTTTACCCTGATACCTGCTTCTCTCTGGTTTCGGAGGCTTTCTGTATGGACGCCGGGCGGCAGTTCCCGATGGTTTTTAGGGAAGAAAATTTTTTCTGTCCTGAACCCGGGACGTCTGGGCTTTCTTCTGGCTTTAGGGGGCTTCCTCCAGTTTTTTACGGATTTGCTCCTTACGGGAGTAGCGGCCGGATTTCCGGAACTGATGAAGTCCTACAGTCAGGTTATGGAAAGCCTGGGGATGGACAGTCCTACCTTTTTGTCCGCCTTGTACACTTTGCTTCTGGCCCCAGTTACAGAGGAGCTGATATTCAGAGGGCTTACGCTGGGAATTCTGGAACGGGCCTTTCCTTTTTGGCAGGCTAACCTGCTGCAGGCAGCCTATTTTGGCCTGATACATGGAAATCCGGTCCAGGGAATATATGCTTTCGTGGCGGGACTGATTTTCGGCCTTCTCAGAAAGAGGGAGAATACATTGGCGGCGCCGGTTATCTGCCATATGGCCGTAAATGCATCAGGCCTGGCGCTGGGATTTGCAGAACCGGGACTCCGGGAAATTCTTCTGTTAAGCCTTGTGTTCCTGGTTTTTACTGGAATGTTTTGGAAAAAAACAGAGAAAGAGACAGGAAAGGAAAGAACGGTTTAAAGGAGCTGACAGAAGGGAAATAGTGACAGTAAAAGAAAGAACAGAAGAGATAGGAAAAGATAGCTGAAAGGGCTGTGGCATGAAACGAAGTCTAAGGATATTTATGTTTGATGCCACAGCCCTTTTACAGCTCATTACCTGTACCAGGATGAAATTTTACAGTTCTGTTTTGGATAAAGCGGCTTCATCTGCTACAATTGTAACATCCGGGTGAAGCTGCAGGATAGAAGCAGGAACCTTAGGTGTCACAGGTCCGTTGATGACCTGATTTAAGATTTCCGCTTTGTCTTCTCCGCTGACTACTACCAGGATTTTCTTCGCACTCATGATGGTGCCGATTCCCATGGTGTAGGCCTGACGGGGAACGTCTTCTTCTTTTTCGAAGAAACGCTTGTTAGCCTGAATGGTGCTTTCTGTAAGGTCTACGCAGTGGGTGCCTTTTGGAAAATCTTCTGCAGGCTCATTAAAACCAATGTGTCCGTTATGCCCCAGACCAAGAAGCTGTAAATCAACGCCTCCTAAATCAGAAATGATTTTGTCATAATCCTCACAGGCCTTGCTGCTGTCTGCTTCCAAACCGTCCGGAACATGAGTGGATTCTTTACAGATGTTTACATGGTCAAATAAATTCTGGTTCATGAAATACCGGTAACTCTGGGAATTCTCAGGGCTCAGTCCTCTGTATTCGTCCAGGTTGCAGGAGGTTACCCTGGAAAAATCCAAATCTCCTTTTTCATACCAATCTACCAGGTTTTTGTAGGTTCCCACAGGAGTGGAGCCGGTAGCCAGACCCAACACACAGTCAGGCTCTAGGATAACTTGAGAGGCAATGATAGAGGCTGCCTTTCTGCTCATTTGCTCGTAGTCCTTGGTTTTATAAACTTTCATCACACATTCTCCTTTTCGCAGGCGCAGATACGCCTTTTTTCACTTAGAACTATTATAATATGAATAGCATGGGAAAACAATCCATATCAATAGAAAGTAAAATCTAAATTTTTTGCAGAATCATCCGGGCCCTTGTTTTCTGTCGGAAATCGCTTTGATAGAGGAGGCGTATTCCGAGGGAGTCATGCCGGTGATTTTCTTAAACTGCCTGGAAAAATAGTGGATGGAAGTGTAGCCCAGAAAGTCGGAAATTTGGGTAAAGTTATGGTGATTTTCCCGAATGAGCTGCTTGGCCAGGTCTATTTTCAGCCGGGAAAAATAATCAATCACTCCGCATTGGTTATAATCCCGGAACAGTTTCTGAAGCTGAGAGCGGCCTACCAGATTGTCCCGGCAGATAGTTTCGATATTCAGCCGTTCCCTTATATGCTCTTCCAGATAAGTGGTAATCCGGGAATAGATAAGGGAATCGTTTTTTTGTTTAATGGATTTAATGGCAGGAGAGGAATAGCGTCCTGTTTTCAGCTGGCGAATCATAGACAGGAGCAAAAGCTCCAGATTCAGCTTTATCATCTGTTCAGAGCCGAACGGTGCCCGGGGACGGCGAAGCATTTCCGTAGTGTCAGGGTCATCCAGTGGCGTTTCAATGCACTGCTTGGCCTCGTAGATAATCTGGGCAATCAGGTTTCTCTCCCTTTCTCCTATGCTGGTCAGCAGATGCTCGAAATATTTCATACAGGGAGAATTGCACTCAAAAGAAATAACCACCAGATTGGGGGCAATTGTGCCGTTGGCCCGCACCGTGTGAAACTCATTGGGCTTATGGAAGATGATTTCTCCCTTCTGCAGGGTGTAGGGCTTGTCTCCGGCCACCACATCCACTTCTCCCTTGTCTACACAGAGAAATTCCCAGAAGTCATGAGACTCCCCGGGAAAACTATAGTCGCTCATATATTCGAAATAATGTATGGTAACGATTTTATCGATTTGTACTTCTTCTTTTAATTCCAGACTTTTAAATGCCATGGTATACCTCCGGTTTCTGAGATACAGTCACTTTCAGCTCATGAGCAGTATCCCAAAATCTATTATAGCCGAATCCCACAGAAAAAGCCAGTTGCAATCCATGGGCAAAACCGATAAAATGGTGGCAGTAATATACAGGAGGCGAAAACGATGAAGCACTTGCAGCTATTGATGAAGCCTGCATCCTCCAATTGCAATTTGAGGTGCTCCTACTGTTTTTATGAGGACGAATGTGAGAACCGCCAGATTCACTCCTACGGAATCATGAAAAAATCTGTGCTGGAGCAGGTTGTAAAAAAGGCTCTGGAGGAGGCGGAAGAGTCCTGTACCTTTGGATTTCAGGGGGGAGAACCTCTGCTGGCAGGATTGGACTTTTTTGAAAGCTTTATAGAATATACCCGAAAATACAAAAAGCCCAAGACCGTTCTGCGGTTTTCTATTCAGACCAATGGCACTCTTTTGGATGATGAGTGGCTGAAATTTTTAAAAACCAATAAATTTTTAGTTGGAATTTCTCTGGACGGCACAGGGGAAATCCATGACAGGAACCGGGTGGATGCAGGGGGAAAACCTACTTTTCAGAAAGTATTGAAAAATGCCAGGACCCTGCAGAAAAATCAGGTAGATGTAAATATTCTCTGCGTTTTGACGAAGCAGAGTGCCAGGAAGATTCGGTCTGTGTATCAGTTTTTGAAAAAACAGGGCTTCTTTTATCATCAGTACATACCCTGCCTGGATGCTCTGGAAGAGGAAAGAGGCGGACAGCCCTGGTCTCTGACTCCGGAGGTTTACGGAGAAGCTTTAAAAGAACTTTTTGACTTATGGTTCGAGGACAGGATAAAAGGAACTCCGGTATCTATCCGGGAATTCGACAACTGGCTGGGTATGCTGAGAGGCTTTCCGCCGGAAGCCTGCGCCCAGACCGGAAGATGCTCCATGCAGAACATTATTGAAGCCAACGGGGATATTTTTCCCTGTGATTTTTATGTGCTGGATCAACACAGGGTTGCCAATGTGCTGGATGAGGATTTTCGGTTTTTTCAGGGGATTCTTCCGGACAAAGAGTTTTTCCGGACTGGTATGGAAAGAGGGCCTCAGTGTAAAAAATGCAGATGGTATCCCCTTTGCAGAGGGGGCTGCAGACGAGATTATACAGAAGAGGGAACCAATTATTTCTGTTCCGCTTACCGGGAGTTCTTTCCTTATGCAATAGAGCGGATGGAGTATCTGGCGGCCCGTCTGTAGAAAAAGAGAAAATGAACAAGGCTCCTTCTGGGCAGTGAAAGGAAGTGTTTTCACTGCCCAGAAGGAGCCTTTCTTTTGTTCAAATAGTCAGGGTGCTTTAAGGTATTTCATTTACATAAACTGATACATGTTATAGAAGCAGATACCAATGATGACGCACATCAGCCCCATAAAAAGTTTGTCCACCACTTCACTGCTGATTTTGGCATTAATCTTTCGTCCCACTGCACTGCCCAGCAGACCGCAGAGAATCATACCAATGAGAATCACCGGCGACACAGAAGGTACGGTGCCTGTAACAATGGTGATGACCAGGCTGGAAATCTGAGACAGACAAATAATATAGATAGAGTTTTGGGCTGCCACCTTTGTCTCCATGGAAAAGAAATAGTACAAAACTACCAGGTTAATAGGACCTCCGCCGATTCCCAAAAAGGAAGACATAATCCCCAGTGTCAAACCTATCAGAAGGCAGACCACCTTGCTGGTCAGTCTCAGAGTTTTCACTTTCTTTTTAAAAATAGTGTAAATCAGGGTTCCTATGGTAATAACAGCCAGAATGAGGGCCTGAACAGCTCCCACAGTGTCCCCGTTTTCAAACATAGCCTTTACGGCCTGAAATGCCTGCTTCCCAACAATACCGCCTACAATGGCGCCGATTCCCAGAAAGGTGCTGATGCTCATGTCGATTACAGATTCTTTATTCAGCTTTGATTTCAGTACGGAGTAACAGCTCATGGACAGAACCGTGCAGCCGGACAGGAAACTGATGGCGCTGACGCTGAGAACGCCGGACGCATCCAGCACCGGCTTAATCACAACACCACCGCCGATTCCGCAGATAACTCCGATAACGGAGGCCGAAAAGCTGATGACAAAAAATAAAAGTTCCATGGATATAATCTCCTTCTATATATTTAAATGTAGGTTTTTCTGTTTTACAGTACCCTCAGTATGCAATATTATTTTTCCCTATTCTGCCCGGCTTCCGGAAGATAGGGAGGATAGGGACGGCCGGGAATCAGTACCTTCCCGTCAGAGAAGCCTTCCGGTCTGTCCTTTAAAATCTTTATCAATTCACCCCGCAGATAAGTAATGCGGGAAGCATAGGCCGGATTGTTTATTTCGTCCTGCAGCTCTTTAGGATCTTCCTCTGTACGGAAATACTGCTCTGTGCCGGTTTCGCTGTACCAGATAAATTTATCTTCCGGAGATGCCAGCCAATGGTTGGAATAAGGACCATAGGAATGTTCCCCGTGGAGATAGGGCCGGATTTCTTTCTCCGGGTGAGAAACCAAAGGAAGCATACTTTTTCCGTCCACGCTGTGGGGAATAGGGGCTTTTACAAAATCCAGGAAAGTGGGCATAACGTCCCGCAGTTCCACAATACTTGAGCAGACTGTTCCCTGGGTAATTCCGGGCAGCAGTTTTTCATTGCCGGAAATAATCATGGGGATTCGGGCGCTGCCTTCATAAGGCCGGGACTTCCGGAACATATGATGGTCGCACAGCTCTTCTCCATGGTCGGAGGTAAAGACAATCAGCGTGTTGTCATATTCTTCATATTCTACCAGAGCCTGTATCAGCCGCCCAATCTGATGGTCCAAATGGGTAATACAGGCATAGTAGCCAATCTGGGCCTGGCGGATAAGCTCCTGGTCTATAGGCCCGCATTTGGAATCAAAAACTCTTCCCTGGCTTTTCAGCAGTTCCTGGGATTCCCAATTCCCCACAGCCGGAGGTGCCAGTTTTTTATCCTTATATAAATCAAAATAATATTGAGGCGCATCAAAAGGAGGGTGGGGGCGCAGATAAGAGGCCATTAAGAAAAAGGGCTTTCCAGGGTCCTTCCTTCTCAAAAAATCAATGGAACGGTCTGTGACCCAGTTGGTGGGATGGTATTTTTCCTCATAAATCCAGGGACGGGCTACCCAGCTGTTGCATTCCAGCCCTGTATCCGTCACATCGGCATCTATGCCTTTTTCCTGCTTCAGCCAGTGGAAATAGTCATCTGCATTTTTCTGGGACTCCTGCCAGGGCACACGCCCGTACCTGGCACAGTGCAGGTATCCGTCATGCAGTTCTACATTGTGAAATCCCAGATAATTCCGCAGGGGATGTACATGCATTTTACCTACGCACTGGGTATAATAGCCGGCCTTGGACAGCTCTCCGGCCATAGTATGGGGATAATCCCAGGGGATTCCGTCTTCATACCCGGTCCTTCGGTGATGCTCCTGAGCCATACCCGTGTGCAGGGCAGCTCTGGCGGCAATACAACTGGGGCAGGCGCTGTAGGCATTTTCAAAAGAAACACCTCTGCTGGCCAGCGTATCCAGATAAGGGGTTTTCACATCCGGATGTCCGGCAAAGCCCATACAATCGCCCCGCATTTGGTCTGTCATAATGAATAGGATATTGGGCTGTTTCATAATTGGTACATACCTCCTTAAAATCTATTATTGAAAGCTCCGTGCTGTGCACTCCCGGAATCCTAACCGGTATTCGGAATCCAGGCTATCGCCTTACTTCCTCATACCTGTTGTCGTCTCGAAAGCAGAGCCACATTGGTCTGCAGGCAGCCCAAGAGTCTCCGCTTTGAGACTGGACTTATATAGTAATATAATCATTTTTGGGGAAAAAGACAAGGGATGGATACAGAAATGCAAAATTTGAATCTGATAAGATACCAAATAAGGAGATATTCTGGAGTTTTTTGGGAGTAATAGAGAAGAAAGAGTGAAAAATATAGTATGTGTGCAAAATTACCAAGAAGGAAAAAGGGCGAAAAATATAGATTTGAATGAAATGTGTAAAATATATAATATATAGACCGCTAATTGGTCGAAATAACTAAAAAATGGATATTTGTATAAATAGAGGAGCAAATAGTGTAAATACAAACCAGCAAAAGATGATATAATTAACCTACAAACGAAGGGAAAAACTTCCCCCGAAAGCAAGAGCAGAACATTTTAAATGTTTCAAATTAAGGAGGTAATTGCTATGAAAAAGAAACTTGTTGCAATGCTGATGTGCGCAGCTATGGTAGGAACTACAATGCTGGCAGGCTGCGGCGGCTCCGGTGATGACGGCAGTTCCGACAGCTCCGCAGATTCCGGAAGTGAGACCAGCTCTGACTCCGGCAGCTCTGACAAGAAATACGACGGCGTTGAGCTGACCTTCTGGTCCATGTGGACAAACACAGAGCCTCAGGGTAAGGTTCTCCAGGAAGCAGTAGACGCTTTCGCAGATGAGACAGGAGCAGAGGTTACTATTGAGTGGAAAGGCCGTGACATCAAGAACATTGTTTCTTCCGCACTGGAAGCTGAAGAAAAAATCGACCTGTTCGAGGACGACTACAACAGAATCGCACATAACTATGTAGACTATGTTGCAGACCTTACAGAGATGGCAGAAGCCGCAGGATATGCAGACCAGAGCTTCGCAGTATTTAACGACCAGGCAAAAGAATGGGCAGGATTCCTTCCCTGTGTTACAGAGCAGCCTCAGGTAGGCGGTATCTTCTATAACCAGGATATTTTCGAAGATGCAGGAGTTGAAGTACCTACTACATGGGCAGAGTTCACAGATGCATGTGAAACACTGAAATCTGCCGGTTATGCTCCAATGGCTCTGGATAGTACATATGCACCTTTCTGGTTCGGTTACCATCTGGCCAGATACATCGGACAGGATGAAACCTCCAGAATGGCATTAGAAGGCGGCTGGAGTGAAAACGAAAACGTTGCTAAGGCAGCAGAGGATATTATCAGCTTTGTAAAAGCCGGTTATCTGGTAGACGGAGCACCTGACGAATATCCTGCAAGCCAGAATAAAATGGCTCTTGGAGACCCACAGGCAGCTATGGTTGTTTGTGCAAACTATGTAACATCTGAGGTGAATAAAACCGCAGGTGAAGAACTCAATTGGGGATTGTTTAATTATCCTTCTGTTGAGGGCGGTGTAGACGCAACAAGTGCATATGCAGGAGCTAACTCTATTGCAGTTACAAAGTATAGTGAAAACCAGCAGGCAGCATTTGATTTGGCTATATACATCACATCCGGTGAGTATGACCAGAAAATGGCTGATTCAGCAGGACAGATTCCGGCTGACCCATCCAATACAGCACCTGCTTCTCAGAATGGTACAGTAGAAGTTCTTCAGAATACCACATCTCCTCTGACATGGAACATGGGTCTGAATGAGAACGGCGATTTAATGTCCCAGATTCAGGAGAACGTAGTTAAACTGTATGAGGGCGGATTTGCTACAGGTGCAGATTTCGCAGCAGCTCTGGATGCATTATATTAAGATTTAACTTTACCCGGAGGTGGCGCTGTGCTGGCGCCACCTCATTTTTTCGAAGAGGTGACTTAGAAAATGAAAAAGAATAAAGGATTTATTATTGGGTTTATAGCTCCCTGTGCTCTTAGCCTTATTATCATGTACCTGTATCCTGTATTGCGTACGGTACTTATGAGCTTCTTTGGGATTGAGAGTGTAACGGCAAGTATGTCCGAATGGTCCTTCAATGGTGTAGACAACTATGTCAAGATTTTCCAGAGTCCCACATTCCAGAGAGCTATGACCAATATGCTCCTGATTTGGCTTGTGGGCGGTATCATTGTTTTGGCATTCGCTTTGCTGTTTGCAGTTATTCTTACCAGCGGTATCCGCTTTAAGAAATTTTTCCGGGCGGCAATCTATCTGCCAAATATTATCAGTGCCGTAGCCCTGGCTACCATGTGGATTCAGTACATTTACAATCAGGATTACGGTCTTTTGAATCAACTCCTTGAAGCTTTCGGCCTGGAAGGCAAGAACTGGCTGGGAACGGACACAAAATTTTGGGCCATGCTTGTTGCCTTTACCTTCGGTGCGGTGGGGTATTATATGTTGATTTTTATCAGCGGTATTGAACGTATTCCCGCAGATTTATATGAAGCTGCCACCATCGACGGAGCTAATAAAATACAGCAGTTTGTACACATGACACTTCCTTTGCTGAGAAGTATCTTTAAGACAAACATCACTTTCTGGAGCGTTAACTGTATCACTTTCTTCCTTTGGTCTAAGATGTTTGCTCCTGTAAGTACGGAAGCTGCAACTATTGTTCCTGTGGTATATCTGTATGACACCGTATTCGGTACTACAGGAAATGTCCAGAGAGATGCAGGTGCAGGTGCGGCCATTGGTGTTGTACTGGCTATCTTTGTTGCAATCGTATACTTTATTATGAATAAGCTGCTCAAAGATGATGATTTGGAATTTTAGGGTGCTGAACAGTACATTAACCTGCAGAATGGAGTGAAGAAATGAGTAAGAAAGAGAAAGTAGTATATAAAGAAAAAATAAATTGGAAGAGAGAAGCTGCACTTCTTCCGGGGTATCTTATCGTACTAATCTGGATTATCTTTACAGCGGCTTTTCTGCTGTGGATTGTGGCCGCCAGCCTTTCCACTTCCAGGGAGATTTTTACCGGCGCTGTGTTTAAGTTCGAATCCGGTTTCCACTTTGAAAATTATATCAATGCCTGGAATGCCAGCAATGTTTCTGTATTCTTTGGAAACTCTCTGCTGTATTCCATAGTTACATGTACCGTGGTTATCCTGATTGCAGCTCCGGCTGCCTATGTGCTGTCCAGATATACTTTCCTGGGAAATAAACCTATTAAGACCAGTTTGATTCTGGCCATGAGTATCCCGGAAGTTATGATTATCATGCCTATCTACGCATTGACAGCACAGTATCATATCAGAGGAAGGGTCCTGCTGATAGTTTTGTACATTTGTATCCGTGTACCGTTTACCACCACATACCTTTTGAACTTCTTTGCCAGCCTTTCCAGAAGCTATGAGGAGGCGGCGGCTATTGACGGGTGTACACCGGGTAAAACTTTTTGGAAAATTATGTTGCCATTGGTTCAGCCTGCAATCGTTACTGTGACCATATTTAATTTCCTCAGCGTATGGAATGAATTCTTCATGGCATTGATTTTTGCAACATCTACAGAGATGACACCGGTTGGTGTAGGTCTGCTGCAGATTGTAAATGGTATGAAATATACAGGAGATTACGGCGGATTGTTTGCGGCAGTTATTATCGTATTCCTGCCTACCTTCCTTCTGTACATTTTCCTGTCTGAAAAGATTATCGCCGGTGTTACAGGCGGCGGTGTCAAGGGATGATGCAGCATCCCCTGCAGTGATAAAAGAAAAGGGGCTGTCGCACCATTGGACGTGCGGCGGCCCCTTTTCATTCTATAGGAAATTCTCTGAACTTCCTATAGATGAAAAGCCCTCCGGGAAGGAGTAAAAATGACAAAAAATCAAAATTTAATGCAAAGAAATTTAAGCGTTCTTTGGTAAAATATAGGATATAGCCCATACCCGTTAAAACGCAGGCAGCATGAAGCCATCTGGATTTCAACTATGGTGATGGCTGTGCAGCGGGTGTGGAAATTTTATGGGAAAGAGGGAAAGAATTATGAAGAAACCAATATTAGTAGTAATGGCAGCAGGAATGGGAAGCCGTTACGGAGGACTGAAACAGATTGACCCGGTGGATAAGCAGGGACACATTATCATGGATTTTTCTATCTATGATGCGGTGAAGGCTGGATTTCAGAAGGTAGTATTCATTATCAAGAAGGAAAACGAGGCAGATTTCAGAGCTGCCATTGGCGATCGAATCAGCAATGTGATTGATGTGGAATATGTGTTCCAGGATTTGCATAATCTTCCGGAAGGCTTTCAGGCACCGGAGGGCAGAGTAAAGCCCTGGGGTACGGGACATGCTATTTTAAGCTGCCTTGGTGTTGTAGATGCGCCTTTTGCAGTAATCAATGCAGATGATTATTATGGAAGTCACGCATTCCAGATGATTTACGATTATCTCACGACCCATGAGGATGACGGAAAGTACCGCTATACCATGGTAGGTTATGTGCTGGAGAATACCCTTACAGAGAACGGACATGTAGCCAGGGGCGTATGTGTCACAGACCAGGACGGCTATTTAAAGGAAATTAACGAGAGAACCCGTATTGAAAAGAGAGACGGGGACACTGCCTATACAGAAGACGATGGAGCTACATGGACCGTAATTCCACAGGGAAGCACAGTATCTATGAATATGTGGGGCTTTACAGAGAGTATTTTGGAGGAATTGAAAAACCGGTTTGCCAAATTCCTGGAGGAAAATCTGGAGAAAAACCCGTTGAAATGTGAATATTTTCTTCCTTTTGTGGTAGACGAACTGCTGACAGAGGGAAAAGCTACGGTACAGGTACTGAAATCTTTGGATAGATGGTACGGCGTTACCTATAAAGAAGATAAGCCGGTGGTAGTAGCTGCTATTCAAGCTTTAAAAGATAAAGGATTGTATCCTCAGAATTTATGGGAGGACAGATAGGATGACAGAGATAAACAGGGAATTGATAGACAGCTTTCAGTTCCAGGGAGAATTTATGGAAGGGATTCCCTATGGAAGCGGCCATATTAACGATACCTTCCGCCTTACCTTCAGAGAAGGGGAGAGGACCAGAAGATATATTCTTCAGAAAATGAATAAAAGTATTTTTCTGAAACCTGTGGAGCTGATGGAAAATGTGGTAGGGGTTACTTCCTGGCTGAGAAAAAAGATTATAGAAAACGGTGGAAATCCGGAACGGGAGACTCTGAATATTGTTATGTCAAAAGATGGACATGCCTTCCATGTGGACCGGGAAGGAGAATATTGGAGAGCCTATTTGTTTATCGAGGGAGCCACCACCTATGACCTGGTGAAAAATAAGGAAGACTTTTACCAGAGTGCCGTGGCCTTCGGACATTTTCAGGGACTGCTGGCAGATTATCCTGCTCATACTCTTCATGAAACCATAGAAAATTTTCATAATACGGCAGACCGCTTGGAGAAATTTAAAAAGGCTGTTCATGATGATGCTATGGGGAGAGCCGCACAGGTTCAGGAAGAAATCCAATTTGTCCTGGACAGAGAGGAACTGGCCCATGTTCTCTGCGATATGCAGGAGAAGAAAGAGCTGCCTCTTAGGGTTACCCACAATGACACGAAGCTGAATAACATCATGATTGACGATGAGACCGGAAAGGCTATTTGTGTTATTGATTTGGATACTGTTATGCCTGGATTGGCAGTCAATGACTTCGGTGATTCTATCCGCTTCGGAGCCAGCACCGGAGAGGAGGACGAGAAGGATTTGTCCAAAGTTTCCTGCAGCATGGAGCTATTTGATTTATATACCAGAGGGTTTATCGAAGGATGTCAGGGAAGCCTGACGGAGAGGGAACTGGACATGCTTCCTGTTGGCGCCATGGTTATGACCTATGAATGTGGCATGCGTTTTCTTACGGATTATCTGGAGGGAGACCATTATTTTAAAGTACATAGAGAAGGCCATAATCTGGACCGCTGCAGAACCCAGTTTAAGCTGGTGAAGGATATGGAAGAAAAGCGGGAACAGATGAATGCTATTGTGGATAAATACAGGTAATTCACCTCTTGATTTATAAGCAGGAAAGTGGTAGAGTAATAGCGAACATAAAAAATGTTTTGAAACATAAAAAATAGCTGATTTTCTCAAAGGAGGAACGTAAAATGGCAATTTTAGTAACAGGAGGAGCCGGATACATTGGAAGCCATACTGTAGTGGAGCTTCAGAACTCAGGCTATGACGTAGTGGTTCTGGACAACCTTTCAAATTCCTGTGAAAAATCTCTGGAAAGAGTGGAGAAGATCACAGGAAAACCGGTGAAATTCTATAAAGCAGACATTTTGGACAGACAGGCTCTCAATGAAATTTTTGAAAAAGAGTCTATTGATTCCTGTATTCACTTTGCAGGTCTGAAGGCTGTAGGAGAATCTGTGGCAAAGCCATGGGAATATTATGAGAACAATATAGCAGGTACCCTTACTTTGGTAGACGTTATGAGAAAACACGGCGTTAAAAATATTATCTTTTCATCCTCCGCTACTGTATACGGGGACCCGGCTTTTGTACCTATTACAGAGGAGTGCCCTAAGGGACAGTGCACCAACCCATACGGATGGACCAAGTCCATGCTGGAACAGGTGCTTGCGGATATCCAGAAGGCAGACCCGGAGTGGAACGTTGTGCTTCTGAGATACTTTAACCCAATCGGGGCCCATAAGAGCGGGCTTATTGGCGAGAATCCCAACGGTATACCAAATAATCTGATGCCCTATATTACCCAGGTGGCTGTAGGAAAGCTGAAAGAGCTGGGCGTATTCGGAAATGATTACGATACCCCTGACGGAACCGGTGTGAGAGACTACATCCATGTAGTGGATTTAGCCAAAGGACATGTAAAGGCTCTGAAGAAGCTGCAGGACAATTCCGGTCTTTCTATCTATAACCTGGGTACCGGAAACGGCTACAGTGTTTTAGATATTGTAAAGAATTTTGAGGCGGCCACCGGTGTAAAGATTCCTTATGCCATAAAACCACGACGTCCGGGAGATATTGCTACCTGCTATGCAAGTGCAGATAAAGCAGAGAAAGAATTAGGCTGGAAGGCTGAGTTTGGAATCAAGGAGATGTGTGCTGACTCCTGGAGATGGCAGTCCATGAATCCAAACGGGTATGAAGAGTAAAAAGGAAGCTGGCGGAAAACCGGCAGGATACAGTAAAAGGAAGAGTAAGCAAGACTGAGAAAATAGTCCTCTGAAAAGCGATTTTCAGGGGGCTGTTTTTATTATGCAGTAAATTTAGCTGAATTTTCTATAGTAACAAAAGCCCTCCGGGCAGGAACCTTATCCCGTTGCTTTGTAAAACGGACAATTCTATGTATAGTTTGGATGTCCGTATGTAGTCAGTGTACTGTAAAAAAAATGTATAATTTTCATATCAAAGCACGAAAAACAGTGTTTTTATTAGTCAAAATAACGAGAAAGCGAGGGAAAGGTATGAAGAAAAGAAAAGTTGTTGCGTGTTTATTGTCGGCGGCTATGATGGCTGGTGTATTGAGCGGATGTGGTGGAAGTGGTTCTGGAAATTCCGATTCAGGAAAGGAAAAAATTACTTTCTGGTTTCCAACCTTTGCAGCTTCTGACGGAGAAGTGACGGATGAAGAATTCTGGGATGAAGCCATGGATGCTTTTGAGGAGGAAAACAACTGCGAAGTAAAAGTAGAGATTATCCCCTGGGATAATTATGAGGAAAAATATCTGACTGGTGTAAATTCCAATGATGGACCGGATGTTGGATATCTGTATATGGAAATGTTCTACGATTACATTGACATGGGAGCCATTGTGGATATTGATGAATATTTTACAGATGAAGAAAAAGAGAATTATATTTACTATGATTTGGGAAATATCATGAATGCTCAGTATGCGCTGCCAGTAGTTGTGGGAAATCCACGTATGCTTGTGGCCAATATGGATATTTTGAACCAGGCAGGTGTTGACAGTGTTCCAAGTACCTGGGACGAGCTGAAGGCTGCCTGCCAGGCTGTAAAGGAAAATGTGCCTGATGTAGCTCCGATTATGGAGGATTGGGGAAATCCTCACTTTGGTTCTTTAAATGAAATCTACTGGCCGATTTTCTGGAGTGCAGGGGGAGAAATCGTAGATGCTGACGGAAACCTGACCATCAATAGTGAACAGGGGATGGAAGCCACAGAATTTATTTACAGCCTGAAAGAAGAGGGACTTCTTCCGGATACCTGTACATCCTGTGACGATACACTGGAGCCCTTTAAAAACGGAGAAGCTGCCATGGTATTCTGTGCCTCCAGTAATGCATTGCAGGCCACGGAAATCGGTGCAGAGGTTATGGGAGATTTCCACACCAGAGTATCTGAACAGCCGCCCATAACAAAAGATGACGAATATGTAGGCGACGAGAGATATGCCACTTTATTTACTGATTATGCAGAGAATTTCCAGTCCCTGCCGGTATTTAAAGGAGCAAGCTCTATGTATGATACGCTGTATAAAAATCTTCAATCTATGATGCTGGGTGAAATGACACCGGAAGAAGCATTGCAGACTACTACCGATTACTATAATGAGAATTTAAAGTAACAGGAAACAATCAGGAGGCGGGAGAATCCCCGGGGATTCTTCTGCCTCCTGTAAAATTAGAGAAGAATGAAAGAGGGCTTTGATTATGACGAGAAAAAGGAAAGAAGCGATGCAGGGAATTATATATGTACTGCCTAGTTTTGTCCTGATATTGGTTTTCTGTATCATTCCTATTTTTATGTCCTTTTATTTTAGTTTTACAGATTATAATATTATGAATCCGCCGAAATTTGTAGGCTTAGCCAATTATAAAAAGATGCTTTCTGACAGCTATGTGACGGAAGCTGCCAAGAACACACTGCTGTATGTGTTAATGACAGTACCTTTTCAAACGGTCATTTCTCTGCTTTTTGCAGCATTTATTGCCCAGAAGCTGAGTAAGAAAAAAAGCGGAGAATTTTTGCGCAGCGTAATGTTTATTCCTGTTATCGCATCGGCAGTTACGGCCGGTACTATCTGGAGAATTATCCTGGATACCAACGGTGGACTACTGAACAAAGTTCTGGGATTTTTCGGAATCGGCGCAATCAACTGGCTGGGAAGCAGTTCTACCTCTCTGCTTAGTATCTGTATTGTAGCAGTTTGGAAAAATGTGGGATACTTTCTGGTAATTTATTATGCGGGAATCATGGGAATACCTAAAGACTTGTATGAAGCGGCCAGAGTAGACGGGGCTACGACTATCCAGCAATTTACGAAAATTACCCTTCCTATGCTGAAACCTATCACTTATCTGGTAGTTACTTTGGGTATTATCTGGTCATTCCAGGTCTTTGATTTAGCTTATCTGATGACAGGAGGAGGACCGGGACATTCCAGTGTTACCCTGGTTATGGGAATTTATAATGCGGCCTTTAAGCAATACAAAATGGGTTATGCCTGCGCTATGGCTATGATGCTTTTGGTGATTGTAATCATTATAAATGCCATTGAAAATATGTTCTTTAAAGAAAAGGAGGCTAGATAGGGAGACATGGATAGAACGTTAAAAAAGAAAAGAGAATGGACCGTACTGTCTGTCATCGGATTGTTGATTTTAATTCTGTTTGCTGTTGTCTGTATTGCACCTTTTGTGTACATGGCAATCATGTCTTTCACCCAGTCTAAGACACTGATGCTTCACTGGGATGATGTACATCTTACAGATTTGTCTAATTTTCAATATGTTTTGGGAAAGGACAATTTCCTGCGGGCTTTGCTGAACAGTGTGATTGTAGTGGGGTGCTCCTGCTTCTTTAACTGTATCATTGCTTCTATGGCTGCCTACGGATTTGCGAAAAAACGATTTCCTGGAAGAAATATACTGTTCAGTATTTATCTGTTTACCCTGATGATTCCAGGACAGGTAACCATGATTCCGGTGTTTATCATGATGAATAAGGCAAACCTGCTGAATACTTATTTTTCGCTGATAGTGTTGATTCTCAATGCCTTTGGCGTGTTCCTGATTCGTTCCTTTATGGATACTGTTCCGGATGAGCTTCTTGAAGCGGCTAAGGTAGACGGGTGCCCTGAATACAGAGTGTTTATCCAGATAGTTCTCCCGCTGATTAAGCCTGTTTTGGTTTCTCTGGTTGTGTTTACCTTTGTAACCTCCTGGAATGATTTTCTGTGGCCTTTGGTTGCGACCTCGGATTCAAGTATGTATACATTGACAGTATCTCTGTCTCTGTTAAAGACGCAGTATGCTGCAAATTATGGTTTGATTATGGCGGGTGCTACTGTTTCCTTCCTGTTTCCCTTTATTTTGTATGTTTTCCTGCAGAAACAGTTTGTGGAAGGTATTGCCCTTAGCGGTATCAAAGGATAACAATAGGAAGAACAAGATGGCCGCAGGGGTGCGGCAAAGGAGGTTTTATGGATTCTTTGACAATAAAAAAAGTAACTTCCATGGAAAAGGTATTTCCCATGAAAGAACCCTCCGGAGAAGGTATGGAGGATGTGCTGACCGGACTTAGAGGAGAGACGGTTTCTTTTCAGATTGCCTATTTCTGGGACGGATTTCGAAAAGGAAGAGCCCAGATTCAGATTACCTCTGCCATAAAAGACCAGGTGAGGGTGAGAAGTGTGGAGTTGGTACCATGTGAATATCCCACCCATCGGGAGACAGATGAAGATTATTTGACCAGAGAGCCGGGCCTGTATCCAGACCTGCTTTGTGATATAAAGCCCTGGGGTGTGGATCTGGTACCAGGACACTGGAAAAGCCTATGGGTGGATTTTGACTGTGACAAAAATCTGCAACCACACGCTGCGGAATCCAGTATTATGAAATTTCCCATTTGTTCAGTCAGTGGGGAGCTACCATGGCTCCTAAGGTAATGGGAGAAAAGGACGGAAAAGTAATACAGCTTTTTGGATGGGACACGAAGGCAGCAGGACCGGAATACAGGGAATTTCTCCATGTATTTTTAAAATCCCTGAAAGGTGAATTGGAAAAGCTTGGAATCAGTAATAAGACATATTTTCATATTTCTGATGAGCCGGAGAAAAGCCAGTTTGAAAGCTACAAGGCGGCCAAGGAGATTGTGGAAAAAGATTTGGAGGGGTATCAGGTGATAGACGCCCTTTCAGACTATAGCTTTTTTGAAAAAGGTGTGGTGTCCCAGCCCATATGTGCCTTAGACCATATAGAACCATTTCTTGAAAACAGACCCGAAAAGCTTTGGGGATATTACTGTACAGCCCAATATCTGTATGTATCTAATCGGTATATTGTACAGCCGGGCTATAGGACCAGAATTTTAGGTGCCATGATGTACAAATATGATTTAAGCGGTTTCCTGCACTGGGGTTATAATTTTTATAATTCAGAGCATTCTATCTTCCACATCAATCCTTATCGCTGCACAGATGCAGCGGCAGCCCTTTTGTCATAGAGTTTCCTCTTCAGAAGGCCTTACTTCTGCAAAATTTGAGACAGATACTGAGTATTCAGAAGGTGTCATACGGGTAACTTTTTTAAACTGTAAAGAAAAATACTGATAGGAAGAATAGCCCAATATCTTCGGAATATGCTGATTAGAAGAAATTCCAGAGACAGAGCGATTATCTGCTCGCTTCCAAATTCACAATCCTTATTCCTCTCTAAAAAGCAGTTTAAAGGATTATTCAGAGGAGTATGAAAAGTTTTCCTGGCCTCTGCTAAAAGCTGTCCCAGATAAAAACGCTCCATTTGGCTTACAGATACCAGACGGTTTTCAAAAAATTTCATACAAGGGGCTGTACAGTCGAAGGAGACCACAATCAAATTAGGGGAGCTGATTCCATCGGCACGAAGGGCGTGAAATTCATTGGGCTTATGGAAAAGCATTTGGTGGGGCGTGAGAGTCAGATGTTTATCACCGGCTGTTACTAAAATATTTCCGCTATCTACGCATACAAATTCCCAGAAGTCATGGCTTTCCCCCTCAAACTCAAAATCCTTCATGTATTCAAAATAGTGAATGGAGTAAACCCTTCTGATTTTCAGTTCTTCTGCTAATGTGATATATTTATAATCCATATCGAAATCCCACCTTACATGATAAAAAACCTTTATATCTTCTGACAACTATTTAGTCCTGACATAAGGACTGTCAACTGAAAAGCAGAGGCCGCAGGTCTGCTTACAGACCAACAGACCCCTGCGTTGAGACTGGATTTATATTATTTTTCAGTACAATTTTTTATGCTCATAAACAGGCTCTGTGGTAAGCTGGATACCCAGTTTTTTGAAGATTTTTTTGTCCACAGAAGAAAGCATGACGGAGGAGTGTACCTGGCATCCTTTCAGTTTGGGAAGCTGAGCCAGAGCCAGCTTGGCCACATCGCTGGTGGCAGCGCTGCTGGATAAGGCAATCAGCACCTCATCTGTGTGAAGTCTGGGATTTTTACTGCCCAGATATTCTGTTTTCAGCTTCTGAATAGGCTCAATAGATACAGGAGAGATTACATGAAGCTCATGCTGTATGCCGGCCAGCTCCTTTAAAGTGTTTAACAGCAAAGCAGCAGAGGCTCCCAGAAGGTCTGAGGTCTTTCCGGTAAGGATTCTTCCGTCTTCCAGTTCAATGGCTGCTGCCGGGGCTCCGGTTTCCTTGGCACGAAGATTAGCTGCAGTGGTAACTTTACGGTTTTCCGGAGAAATGCCGGCCTGCTTCATAAGCAGTTCCAGCTTAAAGACTTCCTCGTCTGTGCTGGTTTCTTCCAGTCGTCCTGCAAGAGCCTGGTAGTATCTGCGGATAATTTCCTGCCTGGAGGCTTCCTTACAGGCCTCGTCGTCAACGATACAGTTTCCGGCCATATTCACGCCCATGTCTGTTGGAGACTGGTAAGGGCATTTGCCCAGAATCTTCTCAAAAATTGCGCTGAGTACAGGGAAGATTTCCACATCTCTGTTATAGTTTACTGTTGTCTGGCCATAGGCTTCCAGGTGGAAAGGGTCAATCATGTTTACATCGTTTAGGTCTGCAGTGGCGGCCTCGTAAGCCAGATTTACCGGGTGCTTCAGAGGAATATTCCAGATGGGGAAGGTCTCAAATTTTGCGTATCCTGCATGGATGCCCCTCTTGTGTTCATGATAAAGCTGAGAGAGACAGGTGGCCATCTTTCCGCTTCCGGGTCCGGGGGCTGTGATGACTACCAGGGGCCTGGTCGTCTCTATATATTCATTTTTTCCGTAGCCTTCATCACTGACGATGAGAGGGATGTTGCTGGGATAGCCTTCAATGGGATAGTGGATATATACCTTGATTCCCAGGCCTTCCAGCTTAGCTTTGAAAGCGTCGGCGCCTTTTTGACCTGCATACTGGGTAATGACTACGCTGCCCACGAAAAGACCTCTGGTGCGGAAGGCGTCAATCAGACGAAGTACGTCGATATCGTAGGTAATGCCTAAATCGCCCCGCACTTTATTTTTTTCAATATCACCTGCACTGATAACAATGACAATTTCAGCATGGTCGGAAAGCTGCATGAGCATCCGCAGCTTGCTGTCCGGGGCAAATCCCGGCAATACTCTGGAAGCATGGTAATCGTCAAACAGTTTGCCTCCGAATTCCAGGTATAATTTATTATCAAATTTACTGATTCTCTCTTTGATATGCTCTGACTGCATGGATAAATACTTCTCGTTATCAAATCCTATTTTCATCTTTTTTTGCCCCTTTTATTTTCATCAATTTTTTTATTACTGCGATAGTATACTACAAATCCCAGGTAGAATTCCAGTGAAAGAGAAAAAAATATTTTGTTTTTTGGGGATTTACAAAACTTTTAGAAATGTGGCGTTTTTTCACAATCTTCTTATTGATTTATGGGAAGTGAATCTTTATAATAGAGAAGATAGCATGAGGAGGAATGAAATGGAGCAAAATCAGAATAAAGGGCCAAATAACGGAGGCCCTAATAAGAATAAACAATCTTTGCTGGTGCTGCTGATTTGTGTCATGGTAATGCTGGTATGCGTTAATCTTTTAAGCCGCATGACACGGGGCATGACCAATGAAATTGAGTACAGTGAATTTGTACAGATGCTGGAGGAAGGTCAGGTAGAAAGCGTGGTTCTCAAGTCCGATACACTGACCATTACACCTAAGACCCAGCAGATAATGGGTGTGGAAACAAAGATTTACACCACATTGATGGAAGATGAAAGTGAGCTTGTAAAGCGTTTGGAGGATGCCGGGGTAGACAACTATCATAAGGAAAAACCGGACATGACCTCCAGCCTTATTTACAGTCTGCTGAGTATTGTCCTTCCCGTGATTCTCATGGTAGGGCTTTTCAGTCTTTTGTTCCGCCGGATGAACAAGGGCGGAGGCATGATGGGAGGCGTTGGAAAGAGCAAAGCAAAAGCCTATGTGCAGAAGGAAACGGGAGTCACTTTTAAGGATGTGGCCGGACAGGATGAAGCTAAAGAATCTCTCCAGGAGGTGGTAGATTTCCTGCACAATCCGGGAAAATATACGGCTATCGGTGCTAAGCTGCCAAAGGGTGCCCTTTTGGTAGGCCCTCCCGGTACAGGTAAGACCCTGCTGGCTAAGGCAGTTGCCGGCGAGGCTCATGTGCCTTTCTTCTCTCTGTCCGGTTCAGATTTTGTGGAGATGTTCGTAGGTGTGGGAGCTTCCCGTGTAAGAGATTTGTTTGAAGAGGCCAAGAAAAACGCCCCCTGTATTATTTTTATCGACGAGGTGGATGCCATCGGGAAGACCCGTGATGCCCGCTACGGCGGAAACGATGAGCGGGAGCAGACTCTGAACCAGCTTTTGGCTGAGATGGATGGTTTTGATACGTCAAAGGGGCTTTTGATTCTGGCGGCTACTAACCGTCCGGAGGTTCTGGACCCTGCTCTTCTTCGTCCGGGACGTTTTGACCGCCGTGTCATTGTAGACCGTCCGGATTTAAAGGGCCGTGTAAGCATCCTGAAAGTACACGCCAAGAATGTGTCTTTAGACGAGACTGTAGACTTAGAAGGAATTGCCTTAGCTACGTCAGGAGCCGTGGGTTCTGACTTGGCCAATATGATTAACGAGGCTGCTATCCTGGCAGTCAAGAACGGCAGAAAGGCTGTTTCCCAGAAAGACCTTCTGGAAGCCGTGGAAGTTGTGCTTGTAGGAAAAGAGAAGAAGGACAGGATATTAAGTGCAGAGGAGCGTAAGATAGTTTCCTATCACGAAGTAGGCCATGCTCTTGTCAGCGCCCTTCAGAAGGATTCCGAGCCGGTGCAGAAGATTACCATAGTGCCCAGAACCATGGGAGCACTGGGATATGTTATGCATGTGCCTGAAGAGGAGAAATTCCTCAACACCAGAAAAGAGCTGGAGGCCATGCTGGTAGGTTATCTGGGCGGCCGGGCTGCAGAGGAGATTGTCTTTGATACGGTTACTACCGGAGCGGCCAATGATATTGAGCAGGCTACGAAGGTGGCCAGAGCCATGATTACCCAGTACGGTATGTCCGACAGATTCGGACTTATGGGTCTTGCGGAGACTCAGAGCCAGTATTTGGAAGGAAGGTCAGTGCTGAACTGCGGAGACTCCACAGCCACAGAGATAGACCACGAAGTGATGAAGCTTCTGAAGAAATCCTATGACGAGGCAAAAAGGCTTCTCAGCGAAAACCGTGAAGTAATGGATAAGATTGCAGCCTTCCTTATTGAGAGAGAAACCATCACAGGAAAAGAATTTATGAGAATTTTCCATGAGACTAAGGGAATCCGGGAAGAGGAATCTAAGGCTCACATTGAGGAGAAAGCTGCGGATAAGAAACCGGAGACTGAAGCAGAGAAGGTTCAGCCTTCCTTGCCGGAAACACCCGTTTCGGTGAAAAACGGAACAGAGGCTGCAGAGAATAAAGACGAGACAGCGTAACAGCTTGGCCTTGTTGAGCCGTTATGAGACGGCTGCTTCGGGTAAGCCGGATGAAAATAAATAAACTGCATAAGAAAAGAAGAGAAAGATAGGGCTGCCGCAGAAAGAGAATCCCAAAGGATTTATGCGGCAGTCCTTTCTGCTACAGGGAAAGGAAGCAGATATGTTTGATATTGAAGAGGAATTGAAAAAGCTCCCCGCCCTTCCGGGAGTCTATATCATGCATGACAAGAACGATGCCATTATCTATGTGGGAAAGGCCATCAGCCTGAAAAACCGGGTTCGTCAGTATTTTCAGAAAAGCAGGAACCTGGGAATCAAAAAAGAGCAGATGGTGGAACAGATAGAACGATTCGAATATATTATCACGGATTCTGAGCTGGAGGCTCTGGTGCTGGAATCTAATCTGATTAAAGAGCACAGACCTAAGTATAATACCATGCTGAAGGACGATAAAAATTATCCTTTTATCAAGGTCAGCACAGGAGAAGATTTTCCACGGATTATACTGGCCAGGAAAATGAAAAAGGATAAGTCCAGATATTTTGGCCCCTATACCAGCGCCGGGGCGGTGAAGGACGTCATTGAGCTTTCCAAAAAGCTGTATCATCTCCGTTCCTGCAACCGGAGCCTGCCAAAGGATAGAGGGAAAGAAAGGCCTTGCCTGTACTATCATATCAAGCAGTGCAATGCCCCCTGCCAGGGATATATCTCAAAAGAAGCTTATCAGGAACAGGTGGATAAGCTGCTGGAATTTCTCAACGGAAATCACAAAGAGATTAAGAAGGAGCTGGAGGAGAAAATGTACAAAGCCTCGGAGGAGATGAATTTCGAGGAGGCAGCTCAGTTCCGGGACTTGCTCCAGAGCGTAGAGAAGATTGGAGAGCGCCAGAAAATCACAGATCAGCATGGAGAAGATAAGGATATTGTGGCGGCTGCCATGGATGGCTGCGATGCAGTTGCACAAGTATTTTTTGTGAGAGGCGGAAAACTTATTGGCCGGGACCATTTTTACTTGAAGATTGGACCGGGAGACGACAGGAAAGCTGTACTGTCCAGTTTTTTGAAACAATTTTATGCAGGAACGCCTTTTATTCCCAAAGAAATTATGCTGCAGGAGGAGGTTGAAGACCTGGGACTTATTGCCCAGTGGCTGGAAAAAAAGAAGGGCAGAAAGGTGCGTATCACGGTGCCCAAGAAGGGAACTAAAGAGAAGCTGGTGGAGCTGGCCTTCCAGAACGCCCAGATGGTCCTTCAGAGAGATAAGGAGCGCATTAAGCGTGAGGAAGGACGTACCATTGGAGCAGTAAAGGAAATAGGAGCTCTTCTGGGACTCCCGGCTATTAACCGTATTGAAGCTTTTGATATTTCCAATATCAGTGGTTTTCAGTCCGTAGGGTCTATGATTGTGTATGAAAAAGGAAAGCCCAAACGCAGCGATTACCGGAAATTTAAGATAAAATGGGTAAAAGGAGCCAATGACTACGCCAGTATGGAAGAGGTTCTTACTAGGCGGTTTGTCCACGGTATAGATGAGCAGGAGGAGAGAAGAGCCAATCAGTTGGAGGAAGAATATGGCAGCTTTACCAGATTTCCGGATTTGCTGATGATGGATGGAGGAAAGGGGCAGGTAAATATTGCTCTGGAGGTGCTGGGAAAGCTGAATCTGGATATTCCTGTCTGCGGCATGGTAAAGGATGATAAGCACCGCACAAGAGGTCTGTACTACAACAATCAGGAGCTTCCCATCAGCAGAGACAGCGAAGGCTTTAAGCTGATTACCAGGATACAGGATGAAGCCCACAGATTTGCTATTGAATACCACCGCTCTCTGAGAAGTAAGGGCCAGGTACACTCTTTGCTGGACGATATTCCCGGTATAGGACCGACCCGGAGAAAAGCTTTGATGAAGCACTTTAAGGGATTAGATGGAATTCAGCAGGCTTCTTTGAAGGAGCTGACTCAGGTGGATTCTATGAATGACAGGGCTGCCCGGGCAATTTACGATTTTTTTCATGGGCAAAAGGAAGAATGAGCCAGAGGGCGGTTGAACTTGTATAAACCATATGATAAAATAACAATAGATTTTTAAGACCAAACGAAGGAGAGAGAGACATGAAAGGTGTAGAATTAAAGAAAATGATACAGGAATTGAAACTGTATAATAAGACACCGGATATTGATATTTCTACTAAGAAGATAAATACGCCGGAAATCAACCGTCCTGCCCTGCAGCTTACCGGGTATCTGGAGCATTTTGCAAACGAGAGGGTACAGATTATCGGCTATGTGGAATATACTTATCTTTTGCACCTGGACAGGGAGGAGAAACTGAAAGCCTTTGAACGGTTTGTATCCAGCAAGATTCCTTGTGTGATTTTTACCACTATGACAGAGCCTGACGATGATATGCTGAGTTTGGCTAACAAGCATGATGTGCCTATCTTAGTTACTCAAAATACTACCTCTGCTTTTATGGCGGAGATTATCCGTTGGCTGAATGTACAGCTTGCTCCCTGCATTTCCATACATGGTGTGTTGGTGGATGTATACGGTGAAGGCGTCCTGATTATGGGTGAGAGCGGAATCGGAAAAAGCGAGGCAGCTTTGGAATTGATTAAAAGAGGACACCGTCTTGTCAGTGACGATGTGGTGGAAATCCGCCGTGTCAGTGATGTAACCCTGGTAGGATCCGCACCGGATATCACCCGTCATTTTATTGAATTGAGGGGCATTGGTATTATAGATGTAAAAACCCTGTTTGGTGTGGAAAGCGTAAAGGATACGCAGTCCATTGATTTGGTCATTAAGCTGGAAGAGTGGAATAAGGACAAAGAGTACGACCGCCTGGGTATGGAAGAGGAATACACAGAATTCCTGGGCAACAAGATAGTCTGCCATTCCCTACCTATCCGTCCGGGCCGTAACCTGGCGGTTATCGTAGAATCTGCCGCCGTAAACCACAGGCAGAAGAAGATGGGCTATAATGCGGCGCAGGAGCT
>CABSEJ010000005.1 GCA_902476765.1 uncultured Blautia sp. | reverse complement strand
CAGCAGATGGAAATTCAGGCAAGTCATTTGTTGAAATGTGAACGTGTCAGTACACTAGGATATTCCCCTGGCCAGGTGGTGCAAGCGTGAAGTCAGGTGATGTGAGCGTGAAGCAGGGAACAGTCTGGTTTTCCTATATAGCGCTGTCTGCATTAGTATGCATATCCGCTTACTATAGCGAAAGTGAAGCGGCTGCAGCTGTATTCTGCCGCAGTATGCTGTGGAGAAACTCCAGGGTTTCCTTTTCGGAAGCAAGCATTTCATTTTCTTCCAGAGAGCAGGCAAAATCGTGGAAAGAATTCAGTATACTTTGTTCCTTCAGCATAATGTATACTAACTCCTGGTTCCGGCGGGTAAACATCATATACCCGTAGTTGGAAGTGACGGAAAGATGCAGGGCCATGGGAAATTTGTCCAGAGGGCCTTTTAACAGACGTATATCCCATTTTCCGCCTATCTGCTCGCAGAGTCTCCGCAAGAGTTTTACCCGGTCAGGAAAATCCAGAGGAGGCGTGTAGATACCCTGAGGAATTTCCTGGATGGAGCCTGTCATAAGAAAATTAAGGATTCCATCCTTGGTAAAGTAAATATGCATGTTTGTACCGGAAAGGGCTTTTATGTACTGGTTCAAATCTTCCATCAGCTCCGAACGGTGAGGCAGCTCAGGCGCCATATATTTTTCTACCAAATCTGCAGTGAAAAAAGGCATCAGGCAGGCTTCTGCGCTAAGGCTGTATACTTCATGGGCAGAGGAATATATGGCAGAAAAGTTCTTTAGATGAAAATTCAGTCCGGTAACAAATTCCTGGGTTAAGGGACTGGTTCCTTTCAGCATTTCTCCAAATCGTTTCCTAAGCAGAGAGATAATCTCTTCATCCGTAAATAAAATTCCTTCTTTTAATTCGCTGGAGCATAAAACCGCCGACTTTTTGGTAATGAACATACAGGGCAGTATATTCAGATTATTAAAGTGTGAATTTACATTGTCATAGAAGAAATATGGCTGATAATTCCCTAGAGAACCATAGAGAGGAATCATTTTCTTCAGGCATTGAATATTATAGTTCTGCTGAGATTTGATAAAGGTCTTATTGTTGTTGATACAGAGGATATGCTGAACCTGTACATTTGGCTGACAGTTGGACAGGGTACTGGCAATGTTCAGAGTCTGCAGATGTTCAGACTGAGCAAAAATGCATATGCTGTTGTCAGAAGAGCCGGCCTCTTCCAGGAGTATTTTCTGAATAGCTGAGGCCAACTGCAGCTGGCTGGTCAGGGAGATTGAGGTTCTGGAGCCCTCCCCGGCAAAAAGCTTAAATTCCTGAAAAGAAGGTATAGGGAAAGAGGAATCCACATGCAGCCCATCAAAGTCCAGGATAAATTCCAGTACGTTTTTCCTGCGGTAATAGGTTTCCCAGCCGGCCTTTGTCAGAAGATAGGAATCCAGCAGTTCCTGGGTTTCTACGGGATTTAAGTTCATAAAAGAGGCAATTTTACGCACCAGTTTTTTAGATGTGGGCGTCCGTTTTCCGTTAATGAGTTTATACATGGTGGAACGGTCCAAATCGCAGTAGCTGGTGAGGGCACTGACGTTGACCTCTCTGTTTTTAATAAAAAGGGAAAATAAATCCGAAAAATCAGACATAAATGGTAACCTCCATAGTCATAATTACAGATAAAACAATAGTAAAATTGTGTCAAAATGTAAAGCTGAAATTTACAAAAAACCTGTCCACAAAACGTGCCACATGTTGTTTGAATATAAAAATAGTATAAAATTATAGGAAAAGCTTTATAAATTCAAACAACTTAGGAGGAGAAGCTATGAAGAAATGCAAAAGATTACTGTCAGTAGTATTGGCTTTCTGTATGATGGTGTTCCTGGCCCTTCCGGTCAGTGCGGCAGAAGATTCAGAAATTGTCAATGAAATGAGAAACGGCGTGGTGCAGGTAGGCATGTACTACATTGACCAAAGCGGCTCAGAGCACTATATCCAGGGAGGAAGCGGTTTTCTTATTAACGACCAGACCCTTCTGACCAACCACCATGTGGTAAATATGAGTGATGACACAAAGGCAGCAGCCAGCCAGAACTTTGGAGTGGATTTTGTAAATGACACAAAATTAGACGTGCGTGTAAAGGTAGTAGTAACCAGAGACGTGCGCATTGAGGCTACTGTACTGCAGAGCAGTGCAGAGATGGACGTGGCTATTCTGGAGTTAAGCGACCCTATCTATGACAGACAGTCCCTGGAGCTGGGCGACAGCTCTACCGTATCTGAGAGTACCACAGTTTATGCCCTGGGATTCCCTCTTCTTCCGGAGCTGGCTCAGGACGTGCAGTATTATACATACAATGACGTTACGGTAACAAACAGTATTGTTTCGAAAAAAATGCAGAGAAATTCCACACCTTTTATCCAGCACAGCGCTAAGATTTCCGACGGAAACTCCGGCGGTCCTCTGGTTCAGGTGGGAAGCGACGGTGTAGGTCGTGTAGTAGGTATCAACTCTTCCAGAATCAGTGTGGAGGAGGGCTACTATTATGCAATGGAAATCAACGATGTAAAAGATTTGTTAGATGCTTTAGGTGTGTCCTATAACAGCAGTACAGGAGGAAGCACAGGAGAAACTACAGGAGGAACCGGCGGTACAGACGTAGGTGGAACAGAAGAAGGTGAGACAGGTGATGATACAGAGGTTACAGAACCGGAAGTGGTTCTGGATACAGCAGGCCTGGAAGCAGCCATTGCCGATGCAGAAGATAAGCAGATTAACGGAAACTACACAGAGGAATCTGAGAAAGCTTTAGAGGATGCTTTAGATAATGCTTATGAAGTTGTAGATGACGACGCTACTTCCCAGGATTTGATTGACAAGGCAGAGTCAGATTTGAAGGCTGCAGTTCAGAACCTGGAAGAAAAAAGCAGTATGGGATGGCTTATCGGTGTAGTGATTGCTGTAGTTGTTCTGGCTGTAATTGTTCTTGTAGTTGTTCTGGTGAATTCCAATAGCAAAGCTAAGAAAGCCAGAGTTCCGGAAAGAATGACTCCTCCGGATATGGGCAGACCTCAGAATCCAAGCGGAGGCTCACAGACAGTAGCCGGAGGCATTGCAGTACCTCCTTCCACAGAGGGTGCAGGAGAGACCAGCGTTCTGGGTGAAGGCAGAGGAGAAACCACTGTCTTAGGCGGCGGCGCTCAGGCCAGCGCTTACATGATTCGCAAGAAAAACAATGAGCGTGTGGTAGTAAGCGGACCAAGCTTCACTATTGGTAAAGAAAGAAGCCGTGTGAACTACTGTATCTCTGATAACACTTCTGTCAGCAGATGCCATGCAAAGCTGGTAAGAAGAGGAGCACAGTATTTTATTACAGATATGAACTCCACCAATTATACCTTTGTCAACGGTGTTAAGGTTATACCGGGACAGGACGTAGCTTTAAATGACAGAGATGTGATTCGCATTGCAGACGAAGATTTTGAATTCCATATGAACTAATGAATGAGAGAGTGTAGAAAATGAACTTTTTAACAGCAGTCCACACGGATGTGGGAATTAGGAAAAAAACAAATCAGGATTCATTATTGTTGGAAACAGCTATTACAGACTATGGACAGGTGCTGTTAGGAGTCGTGTGTGATGGTATGGGCGGCCTCGCTAAAGGCGAGGTCGCCAGCGCCATTTTAGTGAAAGCCTTTTCCAACTGGTTTCACAGAGACTTTCCCGGTCTTTTATACAAGGGAATTGAGGCCGATGCAGTAAGACAGAGCTGGACGGATTTGATTTTAGAACAGAATCATAAAATCAGCGATTACGGCCTTTCCTGCAATGTGAGCCTGGGAACAACAGTAGCGGCTTTGCTGCTGGTAGAAAATATTTATTACATTATCAATGTAGGGGATTCCAGAGTTTATTACCTGAAGGGTGGAATTACCCAGATGACATTAGACCAAACTTTTGTACAGAGAGAAATGGATTTGGGAAGAATGACTCAGGAGGAGGCCAGAATCCATCCTAAGCGGAATATGCTGCTCCAGTGTGTGGGAGCCAGCGGCGTTATTGTACCGGATTTCTATGTTGGAGAATACGCTCCGGATTCCGTGTTTATGATGTGTTCCGATGGATTCCGGCATTTAATTGAGCCTCAGGAGTTTTACGATAAATTGAAACCGGAGTGTATGGCTACAGAGGAACAGATGAAGGAGACTGCCGTATACTTCACGGAGTTAAATAAAACAAGAAGAGAAGAAGACAATATTTCAGTCGCTTTGATTCGGGCATACTAGGGGGAAGACAGATGCTTGAGATTGGTTCCGTGGTGGACGGAAAATATAAAATATTAAATAAAATCGGCCAGGGCGGTATGAGCATTGTTTATCTTGCCATGAATGAGAGGGCAAATAAGCAGTGGGCAATCAAGGAGGTACGAAAGGACGGAGTGAAAAACTTCGAGGTGGTGAAGCAGGGTCTGGTAGTGGAGACCGACCTGCTGAAAAAGCTGAACCATCCCAACCTTCCCAGTATCATCGACGTAATTGACGGGGACGGAACTTTTTTGATTGTTATGGATTACATAGAGGGGCGCCACCTGGAAAGCGTGGTAAAGGAGTACGGAGCCCAGAACCAGGAAGATGTAATTGACTGGGCCAAGCAGCTATGCGATGTGCTTTCCTACCTACATTCCAGAAAGCCTCCCATTATTTACAGGGATATGAAGCCTTCCAATATCATGCTGAAGCCTGACGGGAAGGTAATGCTCATTGACTTTGGTACGGCCAGGGAATTCAAGGAGAGCAGTGTGGCGGATACTACCTGTTTAGGTACACAGGGCTATGCGGCGCCGGAACAGTACGGCGGGCACGGGCAGACAGACGCCAGGACAGATATATACTGCCTGGGAGCTACCCTGTATCATCTTCTGACCGGCCATAACCCCAGTGAGCCTCCCTATGAAATGTACCCTATCCGGTATTGGAATCCGGATTTATCTTCCGGGTTAGAGGAAATCATCTGGAAATGCACCCAGAAGAATCCTGAGGACAGATACCAGAACTGCGGTGAGCTGTTGTATGCTTTAGAGCATTATAATGAGCTGGATGTGGAGTACAAGAGAAAACAAAATTTAAAATGGCGGGCTTTCCTCTGCACCACAGCCCTTACTGTGGTAATGGGAGCAGGAGCCGCAGGCTTTAAGTTTGCAGAGAATTCTGTGACAGACAGTACCTACGAGGCTTATTTGCAGGAGGCAGGGAACCTGGCTACCACGGCTCCCCAGCAATGTATCCAATATTATGAAAATGCCATAGCCCTGAATCCTATAGAAGGTGAAGCCTATAACCAGCTGCTGAATTTCTTCCTGTGGCAGAACAATGACACAGAGGGAGAAAACAGTGTGACTTCTTCAGGACAGGCTGCCTGTGTATTTTCTGATACAGAGGAACAGGAAATCCGAAAAGTGCTGGGCACCGGAGAAGGACGGAACCGCAGCAATGAGGAGTATCTGAAGGGGAATACAGAGGCCTATGATAAGTTTGCCTATGAATTAGGCATTGCATATTTTTATTCCTACAATGGCACGGGCAACAAAGCGGCATCCAAGAAATGGCTGCAGATTGCTGCAGATGCCCAGCCTACGGAAGAACTGAATGAGACAAATATTGAGAGAGCGGAAAATCTGTACAAGATTGCCGAGTATTACGACAGCTTAGGTGTCCGGAACCAGGCTGGAGATTCCATGGTATCTTATTCAGACTACTGGCTGGACCTGGTTCGGATTGTGGAGAATGACGCCCAGAACGGAAACAATGTCAATACCCTTTTGGCCTATAAGGAGCTGGTGGCTCAGATTGTCACTAACTGTTCTAACTTTAAGGGTGCAGGAATTACCCAGAAGCAGATGGAAAATCAACTGGACACCGGAGAAGAACTGCTGAACAGTATGGATATAGTGACGGGAAGCGCCAACGCTGAATATGAGCAGGAGATGAAAGACAGCCTGCTGGTAAATCTGGGTTCAGCCAGAAACATAGTGAATTCAACCTTTAATACAGGTAATTTAGGAAACAGTACACAGGGAGGTGAAGGAAATGCAGCAGATACAGCAGCAGATTAGTTTATATCACACCCTGTTTTATGTGTGTCTGGGGCTTTGTATTTTTTTCTTCCTTTTAAGCCTTGTGTTTTTCTTTAAGTTTAACATACGGAATATTTTTAACGCCCGCACCGGAAGGTCTGTGAAGAAAACAGTTCAGGACATGGAGGCAAAGAACGCCCATACCGGACAGCTGAGAAGACCGCCGGGAAGAGGCTATACAGGAACTCTTTCCAGAACAGGAGCTTTGGGTAAATCTGCCGGAGCCGGCCGTTCCGGCAGCCTGAACCGTTCCGGAGGACTGGATAAATCCGGCGGGCTGACGCCCAGCAAGAGACTGGCACGGGTACGGAAGGCAGATATGGAAGAACTGGTTCAGCCGCCTTCCAGGCCTACAGAACCCCTGGAACATACCACTCCCGTGGGAGCTTCTATGGAGACTCAGGTATTAAGCCCGGAACAGCTGATGCCTACTTTGGAACAGGTTCAGCAGGAGGCAGACCAAAGCCAGGGAATGTTCCGGATAGAAAAATATACAATGCTGATACATACAGACGAGGTGGTGTGACAGATGAAAAGCTTACGGGATTTAGAGAGAAGGTTTCTGATTACTGCAGGATGCTTTTTTCTCATTTCTGTGGCCCTGCTCTTTTTGCCTCTGTGCGGGACAGGGGAAAGCGGAATGGAAAAAGGTGTAGGAATTCTGGTGGGAATTTTATTCTGGGCCGGAATTGCGGCTGGCAGTGTCAGTTATTTCCTGATGTACCGAAAGTACAGAGAAATTCTGATAAAGCGCTTGCCCGGAGGCAGACTTCCCTACTGCCTGAGAATCTGGGGGAATCCGGCGGCTATGCTGGTAGACCTTCTTTTTCTCATAGGAGCGGCAGGAACGGTATACTGCAACCTGACCCTGGCGGCTAACCGGGTGCTGGATTTTCTGGCCCTGTTTTTGACAGTTACCTGCTTTTATTTGCACTTCCTGGTAACGGGAAGGGTATTTCTATATATAGCACAAAAAAGGAAAAAAGGAGTTAAAGAAAATGAAAGGAAAGCACAAATTTAAAGAAAGGCTTTTGGCCTTTGTCCTGGCTTTCGCCATGATTATGGGAACGGTTATCCAGCCCATACAGCTTCAGGCTGCCGGAAACCAGGAATTGGACGGACAAAATTTTGAAAATGACGTCCAAGACGGCGGAGGAGTACCGGCCCCGGCCTCTTTGGGAGATGTGGGGGAACCTATACCTTTGACAGGAGAGACGGTAACTCTGGACCCTGCATCCGCAATACTTACAGTGGGTGAGACACAGCAGTTTACGGCAACAGTAGATCCAGAAGGAACAGTTGTTACTTCCTGGGAAAGCTCGGACGGAGATGTAGCTGCGGTGGACAAAACAGGTCTTGTGACTGCTATGGGACCGGGGACGACAACCATAACGGCAAAGACAGACAGCGGGACGGAAGGCACAGCTACTGTTGAAGTAAAGGCAAAAGAATACATGATGAAAGGTTCTGTTGTAGCGGAAAATGATAAAGGGATTGAAGGCGCCCTGGTAACCTTTGATAATGGTTCCGGTATCACCTCTTCAGGAACAACAGATGAAAACGGAGAATATTCTGTGTCCTGTGTAGAGGGAACTTATACTGTGTCTGCTATAAAAGACGGCATGACAATGAAGGATGCTGCTCCAACTGCAGAGGTAAAGGAGGGAGGCTCCTCTCAAGTTGATACTATTACTATGAAGTTAGATGATATTACTTTGTCCGGGGGGGCTGAAAGCATAAAAGTAGAGGAATCAACTACTTGGAATATCAGAAAGGAATTTTCTGTGGACGGAGAGAGCATTTCCTGGGAAACAGATAATGACTGTGTGCAGATAAATGGAGAAGGAGAAAACGTAACAATTACCGGAGTATCCCAAGGAACTGCTACTATTACAGCAACAGTCAATACAAAATATGGAACGAAGACAGCTTCAAAGTCCATTACTGTCTTACCGTGGAATACTGTAACAACTTTGACCGTTACACCCTACGGAACGGATAAAACAGAATCCATTACATTAGTTGCAACGGTTAAAAAAGAAGGAACAGATACCGGTGTAACCGGAGGACAGGCGGAGTTTTCTATATCAAAATATAAATATGATGCAGATACAGATACGGGAACCTACGAACCAATAGCTCTGGATAACGCAAAAGTAGACGTTGCAGAGGGAACAGCCTCCTACATCTTTGAGCCAGGTTTGGAGTACGGACTTTCAGGAACATACCGTTTTTCTGTGAAATATCTTGGCAACTCCGGTAAATATAATTCTTCAGAAATTGAAAATCCTATAAATGAAAACTATAAGGATTTGATTCCTATCAGATTTGAAGGTGTGGAAAATATTGCAGAACCACAGGAAGTAACCTATGGGGATGATTATACCATTAAAATAAATAAAGATGCATTTATCAATGCTGCGGGTGATGTTGATGAGTCTAAAGTACAATATACTTTTGCTGTAAAAAAAGAATACGAGACATCGTTAGAAGTCAACAGTGAGACAGGCGAGGTAACCTTTTTGAATGCATGCGACACTACCGTTTATGTTACGGTTACCAGAGGAGAAGCTGGAAATCACAAAGGAACCAGTGTGGATTTTCCTTTTATAATCAGTAAGAAAAAGATTAGCATTGATGAAAACTATGCTGGATTAACCTATTCCAAGGTTTATGACAATGGGGACTTGGTTGTACGGAAGAACGATAATGAGAAAGATGAACTGGAGGGTGTGAAAGAAATTCCTCTTACAGGTGTAGAGGATGAAGATAAGGGCTTAGTAAGTGTAGAGAGTATTGTGGGTACACTTCCAGAGAGCTTTAAGGATGTTGCAGTAGATGAGAATGGCGAAGCGACTGCTTATGACAATAAGGCTGACGTTACCCTTACAGAGGTAAATCTTACGGGCGAAAAGGCTGATAATTATGAAGTGGATGCAAAGCCAAGTCCAATAACTCTCAAGACTACTGTGACCATCCAGAAAAGACCCATATACCTCATAGTATCTGATGGAGAAAGAGAGTATGGGCACTGGAATAATATTACATATGCCGATTCTGAGCCGGTTCAGGAAAATAGAGCTGCGTATGATAATACGAACATACAGGGCCTGGTAGGGGAAGATAAGGTAGAATTTCCTAAACCAGAAGAAGTAGAAATTCCAGATGAAAATAAACCGGATTATGCTCTTGGACAGTATGAGAATAAATTAACTGTGGAAGAATGGGTTAATGGACAGGAAAACGGCAATCCGGGTAATAATTATGAATTTGATTATGTAAATGTGGAAAAAGGAACGCTGACAGTTACAGAGGAAACAATTGGAAACTATATGGATTATCTGGATTTTGACGAGGCTTCCGGAAATGCTTATATTTCCAAAGAAGCCAGCAATGAAGTTTGGGGCAGCAGGCAGAACACATCCTTCCAGATATACCCGCAGAAGAGTGGACAGGGCGCTTTCTATGACCAGGTTATTCTTGCAGATGAAGACAAAAATCTCAGTGGAGAAGGAAGTGGAGTTGACTTAAGTGGCTTCACGGAAGAGAAAGATGGAGCAGAGAAATCCATAGAAGTATATCTGAAATGCTCAAAAAATGGAGCGATTTCCAAGAAATTTACTGTGAAAATCAAAGTGGACACGAAAGATGCAGAAGTGACCTCTACCAGTATATCTGAGAAAATACATGGAATCCCGGGCTTTGTGGATACTATAACCTTCGGAAAATTTCATAATCAGCTGTCTGCTAAGATAGAAACTGCAAATGTTTCCGATGGTGCAGGAAGTGGAGTGGCACAGTGGTCTTACAATATTATGTCCGGAGATTCGGATAAATCGTTTACTGAGGATGCAATTGAGACATATACAGACCCTACGCAGGATACCTGCACCTGGACCTTAGTTTCTGAAAAAGATGAAAACAGCGATAACGCAGAGCTTTCAGGGGCTATTCCTTTGCCGGATAAGGAAAATAATTATGTGGTTCTTCTGAAGCTTGAGGATAATGTGGGACACTGCAAAGTTTATGCATCCAATGGTATTATTATAGACTATGTAGAACCGAAAGCCAGCATTTCCCTGGATGATAACCAGCTGGAATCCGCCACTGGAATTTACGGGGGAGATGTGAACTTGAACATTCATGTGCAGGACGTGGTTTCCGAGGTGACTGCTTCTTCCTCGGCAGTGAAAAAAGTAGAATTGAAAGTAGAGAGTAATGGAGTAAATACAGATACCGTAACATTGTTGGATATTCAACAAGAGACCAAAAAGCAGGATTGGACTATAGGTGAACTGGATGACTACCGTTCGAAAGACTTGAAGTACACGGTGAAAGCAGCAGATAATAACAGCAATGCGGTAAAAGTTTCGGTAACAGTCTGGGATAACGCAGATAACCAGAGTACAGATGAATTTGAATTATCTATAGACACAACAGCTCCTGTAATAGAGGCTAAATATACCAGTGAGGCGGAAGTTCAGAACGAAAAATATTACAAGAAGCCGGTACAGGCGGAAATCCTTTATACAGAACGAAATTTTTCCTATGACAAAGAGTACTTATGGTTTGAGGTACAGGTAGAAGGGAAAAATATTGGGACATATTCTGTAAAAGAACTGCAGAGTGAACTGGGAATCCGCACTGACTGGGAAAAGCTAACAGAGGAAGTCCAGCAGGATAATACAGATAGAAAGGCTCTCACAGACAAGAGACAGCATAAACTGCTGTTGACTTTTGACAAAGATAACCATTATACGTTTACCCCTTACATAAAAGATTTGGCTGAAGTACCTGAGAATTCCGTTTATGCCGGGGAAACCCAGAATTTTGTTGTAGACCAGAAGGCTCCTGTTATGAAGGTGGAGTACGAAACTATAGACGGTGGGAAAATTGCGGTGCCAACCCAGGAGGAGAACCGGATTTACAGTCAGAAGGGTATCCGTGCAATTGTAACCATTGATGAACACAATTTCGCCCTGGAAAACCAGGAAATTCAGGTAGACACGCAGGTAACAGCTACAAAGGAACAGGAAACCATATCTGATTATTATGCACAGCAGAGAGTAAACAATGGAGAAGTTTGGCGGCAGCAGAATATAGACAGTTATGCAAGTGTTTATACTTTTAAGATTGATGCCAATTACACTCACAGCATCACCTACACAGACCTGGCAGGAAACTCTGTAACTTACGGACCGGGCTACTTTACGGTGGATGATACCAACCCCACCGGTTCCGTTTCCATCAACGGCTTTGGCTTCTGGGAAACTTTACTGCATAATATTACCTTTGGTTTATTCAATCCAAGTTCTGTGGATGTGGAAATGAAGGCAGCGGATTATACCTCACCAATCAATCCAATCCAGTATTTCAGAACAGCCGATGCAATGACCAGGGAGCAGTTGGAAGCTTATAACTGGGGAAGCACAGACACAGCCTCATGGGAGAATCCGGGATATGGGGCTTTTACCGTAAATCCGGATGAGCAGTTTATCGTTTACACCAAGGTAACGGATTATGCCGGAAATTATGAGTATTTCAGCTCAGACGGTATGATTGTGGACAGCACCAAACCTGCGCCAAAGGTTACGATTACAAACTTGAGTCAGTCTCAAAATGGAATCTTTAATGAGAATGTAACTCTCCAGATTGATGTAGAAGACCCATATGCAGGTAATACCTACTCTGGTCTGGAACGGGTATGGTACACCGTATCTGCCACAGGAAATGTTTCCGCAAGTGAAACTATCGAAATTCTCAATAATGAGAATAACCGGGTACAGGGCAACCAGACATTCAGCCAGGTGATTACCGTACCGGCCAATGTATATAACAGCAATGATGTTAAGGTTCAGGCCTTTGCAGTTGATTTCTCCGGAAATCAGGGAGAGAGCGAGACAACAGAGCTGAAGATTGACGTAACCAATCCAAGTATTTCTGTTTCCTGGGATTTGAATAATCCGATGAACGGAAAATATTATAAGGAAACCAGAACTGCTACAGTGACAGTAACAGACAGAAACTTTGACCCTAATAATGTAAGATTTACCATTACCAATACTGACGGAACACAGGCCAACATCAGCGGCTGGAGCAGCAGCAGTAACATCGGTGTTTCCGACAGTGCTACAAGTACCTGCCAGGTATCCTTCCCGGCAGACGGAGACTACACCTTTACCCTGGGCTGTACAGACCTTGCAGGCAACAGCGCAGAGTACGGACAGACAGATGAATTTACCATTGACAAGACAGTTCCGGAAATTTCAGTTTCTTACGACAATAACAATGCCAGAAACGGAAATTACTATAAGGAAGCAAGAACTGCTACGGTAACGGTAAGAGAGCATAACTTTAATGCCGCAGACGTAAAAGCAGCTATTACCGCAAGCCTGGAGGGCAGAGGTATTTCAACTCCTTCTATCAGCGGATTTTCAGGAAGCGGAGACGTGCATACAGCTACCGTAAGATATGCTGCAGATGGTGATTACACCTTTGATGTGGAATACACGGATATGGCCGGAAATCAGGCTTCCGACTATACACCGGACCAGTTTACTGTGGACTTGACAGCCCCTGAAGTGGAGATTACAGATGTGGAGGATAAATCTGCAAACAATGATGTGGTTTCTCCAAGCGTTAAGGCTACAGACGTAAATTATGACAGCAAAAATGTGACCGTTACCATTACCGGAGCCAATAACGGAAAGGTAGACATCAATAAAGTAGTGTCTGCTGTGGAAAACGGCCAGACGATGAAGTTCAGTGATTTTGCAAGACAAGAGAAAATGGATGATTTATATACACTTACCGCCAAGGCAGTAGATTTGGCCGGCAATGAAAAGGAAGAATCCATTCTCTTCTCTGTAAACCGTTATGGTTCTGTTTATGTACTGGACGATGATACCAAGGAATGGCTCAGTACGAAAGACTACACCTACATCAATGAGGAGAAAGAGGTAGGGGTAATTGAGTATAACGTAGATATCATTAAAGACAGCACCATTACCGTGAACCGGGACGGAGAGCTGGTAAATCTGAAGGCAAAGACAGATTACACGGTTACAAGCTCCGGAACAGAGGCCCAGTGGAAAGAAAACCACTACACCATGAAAGCAGAGAACTTTGCTCAGGAAGGAAACTATGCGGTAATTCTCAGCACTCAGGATGAAGCGGCAAATGCCATGAACAACACCAGTGTGAAGAAGAGCAGCGGAAATCTGCCTATAGAGTTTGCTGTAGATAAGACAGCTCCTACTGTAGTTATCTCCGGTGTAGAGGACGGCGGTTCCTACAGAAGCGCAGAGCGGACTATGACTGTGGATGCCAAGGATAATTTAGCTTTGGATGAGGTTTCTGTGGATATAGACGGAAATACAACGGTTTACCAGGCTGAGGAATTAAAGGAAACAGACGGTGTTATAGATGTTGTTATTGGAAGCGCTAATGATTTCCAGGAAATCCAGGTAACAGCTTCTGACGCTGCCGGAAATGTTCTGGGACAGAAACAGGTAAACGGAAAGGGTGAACCTGTTGCCCTCAGCGTACTGGTTACACCTAATGTAATGGTTCAGTACTATATGAACAAGCCTTTATTCTTCGGTTCTATCATAGGAGTGCTGGCAGTAGCCGGAATCATCATCTTCCTGGTATGGAGAAAAAGACAGGCAGATAAGAACGGGAGATAGAGAAATCCCGGCAGACGAAAAACACCAGGCTGCCAGGTGAAGAAGCCGGGGAAAAGAGAACCAGGCTTAAAAGATAAGACCAAAAGACAAGCTTAAAGACGAGATAAAACCAAGATAAAAAGACGGCATAGAATCGCCGGAAAAGTTGAGGGCTGCTGCAGATACGCAGCAGCCCTCAAACTATAAAAAGAAACCCTACAAAACAGGAAATCACAGGCCAGTGGAGGAATGCCCCCACATGCCTCCAGTGTCAGGTGATGTCCTGGAATCCGAATACCTGTAGGGATTTCGGGAGTGCGAAGCACAAAGGAAGGGACAAGGAAAATACAGGAGGAGGGTTATGTTTTACGGAGGAGAAATTTTAAACGACACCTACCAGGTGATAGAAAATATAGGAAAGGGCGGTACGGGGGTTATTTATAAGGCCTACCATATGAGGCTGAAAAAATATGTGGTGGTAAAGCTGTTGGATGGGGCTAAGATAAGCCGGGAAAAGCTCCGGGTGGAAGTGGATATTTTAAAGCGGCTTCGCCATATGTATCTGCCCCAGGTATATGATTTTCTGGAAGTTGGGAATCAGGTTTATACGGTTATGGATTACATAGAGGGCAAGGATTTGGAGCATTATTTAAAGGAAGGCTATGTGTTCCGGGAGAGTGTGCTGATTCTCTGGATGAAGCAGCTTTGCCAGGTGTTGGATTATCTGCACAGCCGGAAACCTCCGGTTTACCACAGCGATATTAAACCGGCAAATATTATGATTACACCAGAAGGAAATGTATGTCTCATTGACTTTAATATTTCTCTGGGCAGCGGGTATCAGGCAGGTATTCTGGGGCTGAGCCAATGGTACGCAGCCCCGGAGCAGTATGCCAAGGCGGAATTGTTTACCAGCCATCAGGATTCCTCCGGGATACAGCTGGATGGGAGGATGGATATATACAGTCTGGGAGCTTCCTTTTATACCCTTATGACAACAAAATTATCCGACATGTCGGATAACTTGGTGTATTCGGCAAGTAACGTTATTCAGTAAGTCATATTTCCTCCTTGTAGTTGCTGTATTTTTTTAGAAACTTCTTGAATAATAATTATCTATATGAACTCTTCTGTATACTGAAATCGTGTCGACCCGATACAAATATACAGAGGAGGATTTTTTAATGAATCAATCAAATTACTTTGAGTTGGAATCACATCTGCGTGAACTTATGAGGACGGCTTCTTATAGTGATTCCACCACAAAAGACATGGAGTTTATTCTTCAATCTTTTGCTTCCTATATAGAAACAATGGGACTTGAAGAATACGCTCCTGAAATTGGTGACCAAATGATCGAGTACTGTAGCAATGAGCTGCATGTATGCGATTCCCGGATAAGTCGAGCAAAGGGAATCGTGAGAAAGCTGAATCGCTTATTGCAAGGGTTAGATGGAGATGCAGCTCTCTGGGGCAATGATTCCTATGTTCCTGATATTCCGTCTGGACATAGGAATATATTAGACAGCTATGCTGATTACTGTCTCAAAGCTGGCAACAAAACATCTACCATTCATATTAAATTTCTTGTTTGCGGCAGATTTTTAGAAAATGTTGCCAGACTTGGCTGTCAGGATTTATCTGAACTCACAGGGGAGCAAGTTCTACAAGCATTTCTTGCCCTGAAATATGATGGATACTGGTGCCGTATCAGTCTTTTCCTTCGCTTTCTATATGAGCAGAGAATCGTATCTCATAATTATTCCAGGCTGTTTGTTTACCGAAAGAAGAAGAAACCTTTTCCAACGGTGTATTCGCCTGGGGAGATAGCAACTATAGAACAATCTATAGACTGTTCTACACCGGCTGGGCTCAGAAATTATGCCATTGTGTTATTGATGTCCAGATACGGAATCCGTTCAAGAGATATTGCTGCATTAACCTTGGATAACTTCGATTTTGAAAACAATAGAATCCAATTCATCCAGCTTAAAACGGACGAGCCATGGGAGAATGAACTGCTTCCAGAAGTAAAGGAGGCAGTTCTGAAATACCTTCTCTCTGCCAGACCTGATCTCCCGAACTGTCCAAATGTATTTATTACGTCACAAATACCGTATAAACCTTTGAGTTATCTGGCGATTAACACAGCAGTTTGGACACTTTTCAAAAAATCCGGGATAGAGATATCAGGACGTCATCATGGTGGTCGGGCATTCCGTTCTTCTATTGCGAGTAACATGGTGAATGATCGTGTTTCTACAGAAGTTGTTCGCCGTATTTTAGGTCACGGAACGAAACATGCTATCAAACACTACGCAAGGATTGACATAGAAAGTATGCGTCTTTGCCCACTTGAAGTCATATCTCCAAGTGGAACTTTTTCAAGGGAACTCCACTGGAAAGGAGGGGGTTCTAATGCTTAACAGCCTGTTTTCTTCTGAAATAGCAGATTATATTGACCTTAGATATGCTTCCGTATCTGTATCCACTGCAAAGGCGGATGAAAAAATATTGGATGAACTGGACAAATTTCTTACAAAAGCTGAAGTCACAGACAAGCAACTGACGGAAGAAATCATTACTGATTTTATTGCTGCGCTGACTGGGAAAAGTAAAACTCTGACCATCAAAATCGGTACTATTCGAGGCTTTGTAAATTACCTTCATGCGCTTGGATACAGGGTTTTTGTTCCAGATGTGCCGAATGTAAAATCAGAGTTTATTCCGTATATCTATTCGGATGAAGAGATACAGAAGATTTTTTACTATGCTGACAACCTTCCATTAAAACCAACGAGCCACAAAAGTCCGCATCATACCATTAAAGTGCCCATGATTCTCCGGATTCTATATGGATGTGGGACAAGAATCGGAGAAACTGTCGCAATCAGGAGAAGTGATATTGACTTCAAAAAAGGAACTTTATTTCTCAAAGAAACAAAAAATTCAAAAGAACGCCGGATTCCAATTCATGATTCTCTGAAAGAAATCCTTGAACGTTATTGCATAGTTACCGGAATAATGAAACAACCGGACGCCTATCTTTTCCCGGGAATGAAATCCGGCACCCACTACACACCCCGGCAAGTAACAGCTTGGTTTTCAGAAATATTAAAACTTGCAAATATCGACCAGAGGGATAAAGCACCTAATGAGCGTGGCGCATGCCTGCATAGTTTCCGCCATCTTTTTGTTTTGAAATCTATGCAGCAATTAGAAGCGGCAGGAAGATCTGTAGATATGAATGATCTTTTACTTCCGACCTATTTAGGGCATGAATGTCTGCTTGATACAGACAAATATATGCGATTTTCGGGTGTGCAGGTTTCAGATTCACTGGAAGCTTTTGAGGCTTTTTCATCAGGCTTAATTCCATTTGTGGAGGTGCCCTATGAAGAATAAAGCAGAGGAAGAATTCCTCACCCTGCTTGGAAGATTTTTTACAGAATATCTTCCAAATACAGTAAATGCAAGTCCTAATACGATTGCATCGTATAAATGTGCATTCCGACTGTTGTTTCAATATCTCAGAGATAATGCCGGCATAAAACTCGGAGGTATAACCTTTGAACAACTTAATTTCGAATTGCTAACCAGCTTTTTCGACTGGCTTATTACGGATCGCAGTAACAGCCGGACAACAGCAAAACAGCGCATGGGAGCACTCGCCTCGTTTGCAGATTATGCAGAAGGACGAAATCTTGCGGCTGCCTATATCTTCAAAAACAGTCTGCGGAAAATTTCAAAGAAATCACTACGCAAAGTAAAAGGCAAAACACGAACATCATTTACACGTACTGAATTAAGCGTCTTATTTTCGTTACCCGATTCCTCTGAAAAACTTGGGTGGCGGGATCTGGTTCTTCTTACCGTGATGTATTCCAGCGGGGCAAGAGCACAGGAAATCTGTGATCTGACCGTTGGAGATATTACGCACGATGAAAAAGGAAATGCGATCCTTACCCTCATTGGAAAAGGTGATAAGTCGCGCCGTGTAAAAATAACATCTGAGGCAACACAGCTTTTAGACAGATATATTGCTTCAAGAAAAATCGGTACCAACTATGAACGCCATGTTTTTCCAAGTCAGAGAAATGAACATTTATCTGTATCGGCAATCGAGGACATTTTTTCAAAATACGTTAATCTTGCCAAATCAGAACATCCCGAGATGTTTGTTCATGGCCCGTATACGCCCCATGTGATGCGGCATACCACAGCAACACATCTGATAGAAGCAGGTGTTCCATTAGCTATTGTGAAAAATATATTAGGACATTCTTCGATACAAACAACCCAGATTTATCTGGATATTTCTCAGCAGACAGTTGACCGCACATTAGAAGAATGGAACAAAAAATGGTTTTCAAAAAATAATCCGAGCGATGCAGACATTCCAAAGGATAATAATCAGATCCCTGATTTCCTGAAATAATACTGTATCGTTATTCGGCGAGAAGCCCGGAGATGCTTCTATATTGGAGCATTTTCTGGGCTTCTCAAATAACAAAAGTTACCTAATAAAAGCGGCTGCCGGAACGCAGCGGAGAGAAGTTTATTCCTTTGAGCCGGTTCCGGCTTCCCTACAGCAGTGCTTTCATCAATATTGTGGAGAAAGCCATGGAGGAGAGACCCAGAAAGCGTTACCGCAGCGCTGCAGATATGGGGAAGGCTCTGGACTTTATGTATAAGATGGACAGTGGTTACCGGATGCTGAACCGGACAGGCTGGCTTATCTGGGCCCTGTGCGGAGGGATTTTTGTGTCAGGCGTACTGTCCGGTATTTATGGATGGCAGGAAATGGGCAGAGAAAGCTATAGAAAGGATTACAGTGCTTTTTACCGCAGCGCCCAGAGATATGAGGACCAGGATACCCTGTCTATGGGAATTGAAATCTTAAACGACGGCAGGTACCGGGGAATTTTAGAGGCCAATCCGGAGGATAAGGCAGAGATTCTCTATGTTATCGGAAATGTATATTATGGCATGGAGGATTATGCTTCCGCTGAGGAATACTACCAGGAAGCAGGAGAAGAGAAGGGCTCGCCGGTTTATTACCGGGACCAGGCTCTGGCGGCGGCCAGACAGGGCAAAATAAGCCAGGCCCAGAGAATCATCCAAAAAGCGGAGGAGGACGGCCTGGAGGATAAGGAGCTGCTTTTGGCTAAACAGGAGATTGCCTTTGAGCAGGAGGACATGGAAACCGTCCGGGAGCTGGCCCTTAGCCTGGAAAACAGCGGGGATAAGGAGATTGCCGCCTATAGCTGTATTCTGGCGGCCAAAGCCTATGGAAGCCTGCAGGATTATGACAGCCAGGCCGCCTATCTGGAAAAAGCCTACAGCCTGGGAAGTGACAAAAGGTGCCTGAGAGAACTGGGCAGCGCTTATCTGGAGGCCGCCGGGAAGGCAGGACTTTCCTCAGAAAAGCTTTACCTTAGAAGGGCTTTGGAATGTTACCAGCGTTTGGAAAAGTCCTATGCCGTGTCTTACCGGGACCAGATGAATCTGGCTGTCATATGGGAAGAACTGGGAGAATATGCCCAGGCCCAGTCTCAGCTGGAAGATTTGGAAGAAAAATATCCGGAAGAATATCAGATTCCTATGCATATGGCTTATGTGCTTTTGAAACAAGGAGAAGAAAGCCAGGAACCAGAGAAATTTTATCAGGATGCGGCTGAGTATTACAGCCAGGCCAGAAGCGTCTACCGGCAGGCCGGGAGTCCTGCAGACGAAGCTATGGAGCAGCTGGAGGATTATATGGAAAGTGCAGAGGGGGGATTTTAATGTCTGGAAGCAGTTGGCTGGCCCTGGGAATAATTCTCATGGTTCTGGGAGCCATGGGGCTTTCCATAGGAAGCGTTTATATCAGTATAAAGAAAAGAAGAATCAGAGAGGAGCTGGAAAGGCTTCAGGGGAGGGGTGCAGATGAGATGTCCTAACTGTCATTCCGTAGTAGGGAATAATTACGGGTTGTGCCAATATTGCGGCTATGATATTGGCAAATATGTGAGAAGCGTACAGGATGAAGGGAAAAAACAAAGCAATACAAGCCGGGATAGAAGATCTACTCTCTATGTGCAGGAAAAAACACCTTCCAGGGGAGTGGAGTACAACTATGAGAACGGCTATCTCTATTATAAGAAGGCCTACGAAAAGGAACGGAGAAAGAACGAGAGAATCCGCCAGACCGCTCTTTATGGAATAGCATTGGTATTTCTGCTGCTTCACGGAGCAGAGCTGTTATTTTTAGCTATTATTTATATGGCATAACAAGAAGAGGGGATAAAAACAGGTAGTGTCAGGAGAACGATGAAAACTTGAGCCAAAACCGGGAGGAAAGAGAATGAAGAAGAAAAATATCATTATCATCATACTGATTTGCATTGTACTTGCAGGTCTTGGGGCAGGAGGCTTTTTTCTGATTCAGAAGCAGAGTAATCAGAAAATTTATGCAGAAAAGGTAACCGAAGGAAGGAAATATTTGTCTCAGATGAAGTATGAGGAAGCGGAGGCTGCCTTTGAGTTTGCCTTGGATAAAAACCCCAAAGACGAAGAGGCCTATATCGGCCTGTATCGTGTTTTATCTGCTCAGGGCAAGTACCGTCAGGCCGTACATATTTTGGAATTAGGCTATGAGAGGACAAAAAGTGAAAGGCTGTTAGAGCTGCTGAATAATTATCAGGAAAAGAACCAGGAGCTGTCTCTGGATGAAGAAGGCAATGTGTCCAAGGATAATCTGGAAGAGATTTCCGCAGATGTGTCTATGAATGTGTCCCTGTTCCAAAAGCTGGTTTCTTACCATTACCAGCAGTATGAGACGGAATTCGGAGCCTGCACCTCCCACGAAATGAAAGGAGATACCCTGGAGGTTGTACACCAGAAATTAGGGGCTGTATTCACCTATGAAAACAGAAAGGGCGAGGATAAATCCATCAATTCTGCCAAGAAGCTGCCCTATGATGAAGCGGCGCCGGCATCTGTGAGGCTGCAGAATTTAAGCACCATGTTCCGAAGCTTTGAGGCGGGAATCAGCTATGACAGGCTGCGTTCCATTGCAGGCTCTAATGTGACCTGCGCTTACAATGAGGAGCAGCAGACCTACACCGATTCCTTTGAGTATCAGGGCTGTCAGATTGAAATTGCCTGTGATGAAGATGGAGATATTTTAAATGCAGCAGCATGGAATCAAATAGAACTGCCTGCTATTTCAGGGGAAAAGGAAGGCAGCATACAGGGAAGGATTATCAACGCTGTTACAGGAGAAGGAGAGGAGGGTGTTTCCGTACACCTTATTTCCAGTGAAACAGGAGAAGAGATTACCGTAGAGACAGACCGGTACGGTATGTACGAGGCAGATGCTGAACCCGGAACTTATACGATGATAATTCTGAAGGAAGGCTTTATCCAGGAAGAACGTGAAATTGTCATTGAAAAGGAAGGGGCCACAGTGGAAGATGAGATTCCTATTTCTCCGGAACTGGGAGAGGGAGAAATCCGTATTGTTCTTACCTGGGGCGCTGCACCTCATGACTTAGACGCCTATCTCACAGACCTGGACGGCAGAGACAGGATTTATTTCGGAAACAAGAAGATGGAAGAAGGCGGGGAATTAAAGGCAGAGCTGGATGTGGATGAAACAGACGGCTACGGTCCGGAAACCATTACCATTTATAAGTCTGGAAATTATCAATATTATGTACATGATTTCCGCCATGAAGGGCTTATGGGAGGCTCTGAGGCCACGGTGAAGATTTACATGCCAGGTGAAAGTCCGGTGGAAATCAGAGTACCTCAAGGTCAGGGGGACCTTTGGAATGTATGTGAATTCCAGGACGGCGAGCTGAGGATACAAAATCAATTGCAGGAAAACCACAGTGACAGAAGCTCTTGGAAATGATAGGTAAAGGCGGAATCATAAGATGACATTGGCAATCAGCATAATCGGCGGAGCTGCGGTTTTGGCCGCAGCCCTGGCCCTGCTTTTTTGGCAGAGACAGAAGAGGGCAGTCTGGACAAGATACAGAAAGGCAGCCCAAAGGATTATCCGGGAAGAGTATCTGGACGCATCCATCGGGAAAACAGAATATGGGGCAGCCCGGCCTGTTTCCAGAAAGCTGATGGTGGCCCTGGAGATTAAGGGAGCCCGGGGCAAAGGCTATGTGTTTGACCCGGAACGGGAAATCCGTATAGGGAGAAGCCTGGAAAGCAGCGATTTATGTCTGCCGGATGCTATGGTTTCCTCCCATCACAGCAGAATTTTTCTGTGGGAGGGCCAGGTGTGTATCCAGGATATGGATTCAGCCAACGGCACAGTAGTGCAGCAGGGTCTGGGATTGCGGAGGACCTTGTGGGGCCAGGCGGAGACCCTTGGGGATAAAGCCAGAATCCAGGTGGGAAACACCGACATACGGATAAGAATATTTTCCTGTGAGGTAAGCGGGCGGTAAGGAGGAGACTCATGATAATAGTAGTGTACGGGGTAGATGTATATAAGGAATATCTGCTTCCTAATCTTAGAAATACAGAATATTCCCTTATCTTAAAAAGCAGTTTTTTTCATATAAAAAGAGATGTGGAATTGCTTTTAGATGCAGATGAAAAGGGCTGGAGCTTTAAAGAAGGAAATCAATATCATGTGTACAGAAGAACCGGGGAGAACTGGGAAGGGCACCTGAGTCAGGGAGACATTTTTTCCCTGGAAACCAGGCAGGGAGAATGTCTGCAGCTGATTATTGCAGATTCCCGTCCCGGCTTTTTGGTCATGGAGAAATTTGACCTTTCCGGCATAGGCCGCATTACCATAGGAAACCATGAAGGCAATACCATTCGTTATAATTTTCAAAAGCTGATTTCCGGGGAACATGGATATATGGAGAGACGGAACCAGGATTTTTATATACAGGATACCAGCGCAAACGGGATTTTCTGCGGGGGGAGGAAGCTTCAGGGAAGCAGGAGGCTGAGGTTTGGGGATTGTATCAATATCTTTGGACTTCAGCTTATTTTTCTGGGACAGATACTGGCAGTGGGAACCAATTATGGAGAGCTGACAATCCGGACCCGGGAGCTGCAGCCACTGGAAAAAGAAGAGTGGAAACCAGGTAAGCCCAAAGATGAGGAAGAAATCCAATATTTTAACAGAGCCCCCAGGAATCTTCCGGTGATTGCGGCAGAGAAGGTGGAGATTGAGGCCCCGCCTTCTCCCAGGCAGGAGCCTAAGAGACCTCTTTTTCTCACCATAGGCCCGGCCTTTACCATGGCCATTCCCATGACATTAGGCTGCGGCATGGCTATTTTAAGCAGCAGGCTTATGGGACGAAGCTCAGGTGTCTTTATGTTCACGGGGATTATCACTGCAGTGGCTTCTGCAGCTTTAGGGGTATTCTGGGGATTGATGAACATAAAATACGCCCGCAGGGAGCGGGAGGAGGAAGAGACGCAGAGATTTAATGCTTATGGAAATTATCTGCTGGATATGTCCGGGAAAATCCGGGATATGTATCTGCAGAATGAGCAGGCCATGCACCAGATGTACCCTTCGGCGGAAACCTGCTGCAGCTATGGAGAAAATTCTCCCCAGCTCTGGAGCAGAAACTACAGCCACAGGGACTTTCTGTGGCAGAGATTAGGTTTGGGAGATATTCCCTTTCAGGGAGAAATTGTGGTTCCCAAGGAGCGTTTTTCCGTTATCCGGGACAACCTGGCTAAAAAGCCGGGTATAATTCAGGAAGAGTATAAAACCCTCCATTCGGTTCCTGTGGGTATTGATTTGGGAAGCAAACATCTCATAGGTCTGGTAGGAGGCAAGGGTAAAAAGGGTGCCCTGGCCCTTATGCATATCCTGGCCGCCCAGCTTGCCGCCAATAATTGTTATACAGACGTGAAGCTGGCCTTTGTCTATGACAGACGGAAAGAGGGCAGAGGGGAATCCTGGGAATGTATGAAATGGCTGCCTCATGTATGGTCTGAGGATAAAAAGATTCGCTATTTTGCCTCCAATCCCCTGGAGGCCGGAGATGTATTTTTTGAACTTGCCAATGTGTTCCGCAGAAGGGAAGAGAACCGGGGAAACCAAAAGGGCTCCCATATCAAGCCTTATTATGTGCTTTTTGTTTCAGATGCTTCTCTGCTGGAAGGAGAACTGATTCGCAAATATATTTACGAGCCCAGGGACAGCTATGGCTTTACGGTATTTCTTTTGGCGGAAACCTGTGAGCAGCTTCCTAATGTGTGCGAGGATATTATAGAGAACGACAGCTTTTTTCAGGGCAGCTACAATGTAATGGACAACCGGGAGGAAAGACAGAGAATTAACTTTGACCGGATACAGCCCTCCTGGCTGGAAGAATTAGGACGGCGGCTGCTTAGGCTGCGGGTCAATGAAATAGAAAACAATGCAGAAATACCGGTATCCCTGGACTTCTTCCAGATGTATCATGTACAAAATCTGGCGGGACTGCAGATTCAGGAACGGTGGAGAAAAAACAGAACCTATAACAGTATGCGGGTCCTTATCGGAGAAAAGGCCGGGAACGCAGACTGCTATCTGGATATTCATGAAAAATATCATGGCCCTCACGGTTTGATTGCAGGTACCACAGGTTCAGGAAAAAGTGAAACCCTCCAGACCTATATTCTTTCCCTGGCCGTTAATTTCAGCCCTGACGACATTGCCTTTTTCCTTATTGACTTTAAAGGCGGAGGAATGGCAAATCTGTTTTCCGACCTGCCTCATTTGGCCGGACAAATTTCTAACCTTTCCGGAAATCAGGTACATAGAGCCATGATTTCCATTAAGAGTGAAAATAAAAGAAGACAGAGGATTTTCGGGGAGTATGGAGTAAATAACATTAACAGTTATACACGGCTTTATAAAAATCAGGAAGCCTCCCTTCCCATTCCTCATTTGTTTATCATTATCGATGAGTTTGCGGAATTGAAAAGAGAAGAGCCTGAATTCATGCGGGAGCTTATCAGCGTGGCTCAGGTGGGAAGAAGCTTGGGTGTTCATTTGATTTTGGCTACCCAGAAGCCCAGCGGAACGGTAGATGACAATATCTGGAGCAATTCTAAGTTCCGTCTGTGCCTGCGGGTGCAGGACAGACAGGACAGCAACGACATGCTTCACAAACCGGATGCAGCCTTCATCACCCAGGCAGGAAGATGTTATCTGCAGGTGGGCAACGATGAAATTTACCAGCTGTTCCAGTCCGGCTACAGTGGGGCGCCCTATGAGGGAGAGCTGGGCACAGTGAAAGAAAATGCGGCGGTGCTGATGACCAATACAGGCAGAGCAGCCGTTGTAGGATCTAAGAAGAAAAAAGGTATTCCCGCCAAAGACGGGGGAACCAGAGAAATGAGCCAGCTGGATGCTGTGGTGGAATATCTGAAGCAGAAAGCAGAGGATTGGGGATACCATTATCACCTGAAGCTATGGCTGCCTGTGCTGAAAGAGAAAATATACTTACAGGAGCTGGAAGGCTTCCGGGCTTTCGATGGGGAGAAAGGCTGGGAAGTAAATCAGGAAAAATGGGAATTATCCGCTGCTGCAGGTATGTGGGACGACCCGGTGAACCAGGCCCAGATGCCTTTGAGAATCAGCTTTTCAGAAAACGGTCACCATGCAGTCTGCGGAACCGTGGTAAGCGGGAAAAGTACCTTTGTCCAGACTCTTTTATTTTCTCTGGCCAATAGCTACAGTCCGGATTACCTGCATATTTATGGTCTGGATTTCAGCAGCCGGATGCTGGCGCCTTTGGAGGGACTTCCCCATGTAGGCGGTATTATTTACGAAGGAGAGGAGGACCAGGCAGGCAAGCTGTTCCATCTTTTAGACAGTTTTATAGAAGAGCGGAAGAGGCTGTTCAGGGGAGGAAATTACAGCCAATATGTCCGGGCCTATGGCGTAAAGCTTCCGGCCATTCTGCTTGTGGCGGATAACTACGCTAACATAAAGGAAAAAACAGGAAATAAATTTGAGGAGAACTTTATCCGTATAGCCAGGGAAGGTGCGGGGTACGGAATCTATCTGCTGCTCACCTCTGCCGGTTTTGGACTTTCTGAGATTCCAAGCCGCATCGGGGACAATATCAGAACGGTTCTTTCCCTGGAGATGGGAGACAGGTTCAAATATATGGATGTGCTGAGGACCACGCATATTCCGGTGCTGCCGGAGCAGGGGGTTAAGGGAAGAGGCCTGGCATTCTGTCAGGGCAATCTCCTGGAATTTCAGACCGCTCTTTCTCTGGAGGCAGAGGATGATTTTGAAAGAGGCAGGAAGCTGGAAGCCATTGCAGATGAAATGGCAAAAGCCTGGAAAGGCAGAAAAGCACGGCCGATTCCCAGAATACCGGAGAAGCCTACACTGGAACTTCTGGCTGCCCTGGAAGAATATCCACAGGAAAACCGGTCCGGCAGGAAGCTGCCCTTTGCCTATTGTATGGAGGACGCTTCTCTTTACAGCGTATCTCTTATGAATACCTTCTGCTACACCATTCAGGGAAAGGGACGAACCGGCAAGACCAACGTTATGCGGCTGCTTTTGTATGCGGGAACCAGAAAAGAGCAGAATGCCTCCTGCGTGGTGGTGGAGCTGAAGACAAGGCAGCTCCAGGAAGCAGCAGGAAAATGGGGAGCCCGCTATATTACTTCTCCGGAAGAGCTGTTTGCTTATTTTAGTGAGCTGACCCCTGTATTTAAAGCGAGAAACAAGAAAAAATGGGAGCTGCTGAACCAGGGCTGGACAGAGGAGGAAACCTTTGAGACCATGGCAGAGGAACAGCCTGTCTATATATTCCTGGGAGATTTAGGAGAATTTATGAAAACTCTTTATGCCCGCCATGAAAAGATAGGAAACATGTGGGGCTTTGCAGAGAATATCCTGGAAAAAGGAAGTTTACATAATATATATTTCTTTGGCTGCCTTAACACAGATGAGGCGGCAGGCCTGTCAGCTTATAAGGCCTACACCTTGTTTACAGGCTATAAAAAAGGCGTTCATCTGGGAGGAAATCTTTCTGCCCAAAGGACCTTCAGCTTCCAAAATATTCCTTACGGAGAACTGGGTAAGGTACAGAAAAAGGGAATCGGCTATGTGGCGGATGAAGAGGACAATACCACAGGCAGAAAAATTGTTATCCCTCTGGCCGGGAGGTAAGAAGCATGGTGGAAATGATGATTTTCAGCACAGGCCCCAGGGAGATACCGGCGCTGAAAGAAACCTCCAGGGACCTGGCGGCCCGTCTGACAGAGGAAAGCTGGGAGTTTTACTGCTTTCAGACGCCTGAGGAGGCAGAGGATTTTCTTCGTGAGAATCCTTCTCTGGATATTATCTGTACGGATGTAGCAGGTCGGGAGGGCATTCCTCTGGCCAAGGCCCTGCGGAAAAAAAATCCCAACGCTTATATGATTCTCATTGCCAGCCCCAGGATTTCTCCGGCCTCTTATATGAAACCCAGCATTATGGCAGGTTCTCTTCTCCTACGGCCTTTGGAGAAAAGCATGGTACGGGAAGCCCTCAGGGAGGCTTTTGAAGAGTTTTTTTCAGACAGCCGCAAGCCTCAGGAAAAGGGACAGCTGGCAGTGGATAATAAGGAAGGCAGGTGGCTGATAGACTATGAAAAGATTTATTATTTCGAGGCAAGAGAAAAGAAAATTTTTCTCAACACCGGCTCAAAGGAAATCGGCTTTTACGACACCATGGAAAATCTGCAGGAAAAACTGCCGGATTATTTCATCCGCTGCCACCGAAGCTTTCTTATTAACGGAAGGATGGCGGAGAAACTGATGCTGGGGAAAAATCTGGTGGTGCTCAAGTCCGGGTGGGAGATACCGGTATCCAGAAGCTATAAACAGGAGATAAAGGAGTTTATGGGATGAAAGAAGAAAATAAAACCGCTTTTTTTCTCACGGAAAGGGAGCTGTCTCTGCTTCTGGCTGCAAAGGGAATCCATGTCTTTCAGGGACTTCCTTTGCAGCATGTGCCCTTTAGCCAACAGGATATTTTGCAAACCTTATTGGCGTTAAATAAAAAAGGGCTGCTGGACGGAACAGAAGAGGGATTTCAGGCAGCTCCGGAAATTTCTGCCTGCTTTTCTATTTTACAGAATGCAAAAGGGGTTTTGAATCTGATGCCGCAGGTCCCGGAGAAGCCCCAGCTTTGCTGCTATCCGGGAGAAAAGGTGCTGGTTATGGAGCCCTCTCCTCTCCGGCAGGAGACTTTTAAGCTTTGGATAATGACCTGGCATGAGCTGGGACAATGGATGAGAAGCTGCGGGAGAAGACTTCGGGGGGAATATTACAGGATTCCGGAAAACACTCCTTTGTGGCAGGCTGAGCTTTATGTCAGCCAGGATGAGGCTGTATTAGAAGACCAAGAGGGCCGGGAGCATATCCCGCCGGAGGAAATAGGACAGAGAATAAAAGCAATCATTATGGAAATGGAGGGGAAAGGGATATGATACTGGTGGACGTGTATGTGCCGGTTATGGATGAGACCTATGATTTTTATTTGGATGAAAATGTGGAAGCGGGAATTCTCATCGAACAGATGGCGGAGATGATATGTCAGAAGGAGCAGTGTCCCTTAAAAGGAGAATCCGGAAAGCTGAGCCTATGGAGACCGGATGCTCAATACAAACTGTCAAGAGGGGACACCTTGAAAAAAGCCCGGGTAGAGGCCGGGGACAGTCTTCTTCTGGTTTAGCCCCCTGAATCGGTTGTTCGTCAGAAGAAATGGTTCATCTGTCAGAAAAGAGAAGAAAAAAAGAATTCTATGGTATGCTTACATCATCAAAGGAAACACAAAATAAAAAAACAAATGGAGGAAAAAAATATGGCAGCATTTACCGTAACAGCAAAAGAACTTCAGGCAAAAGCAGAAGAGCTTAGGAACCTGAACCAACAGTTTAAAAGTGAAGTTTCAAACCTGGAATCCGTAGAGGGCGCCCTTTCAGGAATGTGGGAAGGCGAGGCCAGAGATGCTTTTCACAATGCTTTTAACAGTGACAAGATTCAGATGGACAATTTCTATAATGCTATTGAACTTTATGCAGTACGTCTCCAGGAGGCAGCAAGCAAATACATGCAGGCAGAGGCGGCTAACGTAGAGATTGCCAACACCAGAAACTACAAGTAAAGGTATCCGGAGAAAAGAAACAGTCTTTAAAGGAAAGAACCGGAAAGCATAAATCAGATTTGGAATAGAGAAAAGGAGAGAAAAACATGGAAGGTATTTTAAAAGTTGATTCCCAGCAGTTAGTGCAGACAGCATCAGAATTCAGTGGTAAGGCAGGCACCGTAGGAAACCTGACCTCAGAGATGACAAACCTGGTAACAGGATTGGCCGCTGCATGGGAGGGAGAGGCCTCCAGCGCATATGTGGCTAAGTTTAAAGGCTTAGATGATGATATACAGATGATGGTAAGAATGATTCAGGAACATTCCGCAGATTTGGAGGAGATGGCAAGAGCATACGAAGAGGCGGAGAACCAGAACATGGAAGAAATCAGCACACTGTCCTCAGATGTGATTGTTTAAAGGAAGGTCCCTTCAAGGGAGAGTAGATATTATGGTAGAGATTAACCTGGACAAGGGAGCCTGTCAGCAGGAAGCGCTGAAGAGCCAGGCCGGCAGGATGCTAAACTATATGCTGGAGCTTCAGCTGATTTCCAGTCAGGTGAAAAGCCGGGAGGGGCTGAAGGATTTCGTCCCCTCCCTGTGGGCCGTTCTGGAGGAAATGGAGGATGAGGTCCGGGGGCTGAAGCAGATGGAAAGAGGCCTGGGCGGAATCCTTGATTGCTGGAAGGAAGCAGAGGCCAGAATTGTGGGAGAATACCAGCAGGAAAATGTGAGACAGCCCAGATTTTTCATTCAGGTAACACCTGTAAATTATACAGCGCTGAAAGATATGGGAATCAAAATAGAGTTTTAAAAAGGGAGAGATAAGATGGCAGACCGAATTGAAATCGAGACCAGATTGCTGGCTCAGGATAAGGAAAGCATTCAGACCCAGGTACAGCGGCTGAGAACTCAGAAAAACCGGCTGCAGGACCGGATGGAACAGTTGTCCGGTATGTGGGAGGGGCCGGCCAAGGAAACCTTTCTGAATCAGTTTTTATCAGATTGTGAGTATATGGAAAGCTTTTTCTCAGAACTGGATGCTTATGTGCAGGCTATGGAATATGCAGAAAAAGAATACAATAAATGCGAAAATGATGTGGCCCAGATTGTGGCGGCTATTGAGATATAGATGAGGAGGGACATGCATGGGGGATAATATCATTATCAAAGTGTCAACCCAGGAGCTGCAGGCTGCCTCCGGTCAGGTGGGAAGCTCTCTGTCGGAGATGAGAAACAGCTTTTCCGCTATTGAGCAGGCGGTGAACCATTCAGAAGGCTACTGGCAGGGAGAGGCTGCCCAGCACCACCGGAAGATTTACAGGGAGCTTCAGGGAACGGTGACAGAGATTTTAAACAGGGTGCAGGAGCATATGGAAGATTTACAGTCCATAGCCCGGAACTATGAAACAGGCGAGGCAGAGGTCCGGGAGCTGGCCGCTGATTTGCCTTCAGACGTTATCGTATAGGAGGGAAGCAGGATGGATAGGATTGAAATGGATTTTCGCCAGGCAAAGCAGCAGGCCGCCCAACTGGAAGAATTGGCCGCCCAGCTGAAGAATCTGGCGGCAAAGGACCTTCAGGAAACCATGCAGAGCCTTTCCGCAGCATGGAAGGGAGAAAGTGCTGATTCCTATATGCAGAAGGGAGTCCGCCTGGAGGAAAATATAAGCGGCACAGCTAGAAAGCTGGAACAGATTGCATCTACTATCCGCATAACAGCGCAGAGAACCTATGAGGCAGAAATGCGGGCCAGGGAGATTGCAAAAGAGCGGACCTACGGGGGACATTAAGATGCCTGTGATTCTTATTATGGTTTTTGTTTTGCTTTTTGCTCTGACAGTAGGAGTTTTTATATGGAAAATTCTCACCGGTAAAGAGGGAAGGGGAAGTGCAGAAGGCAAAATTTATATTAGTAAAAAAGGCGTTTACAGTGAAAGCGGAGACCTGGGAGGAGGAAGCGGAGAAATTTTCAGAGGCACAGAGGAGCTGGAAAGAGGCACGGTTTTAGTGGATGACGGATACAGTATCCGCACAGACAGAGGACAGAGAAGCCGTGGCATAACGCTGAAAAGTCTTTCTAATGGGAAATCATATGAAGGTGATTTTACCAGACAGCTTCTTTTGGGAAGGGGTGTGGCGGGAAAGACAGATATTCCGGTTATTTCTCTTCCCTTTCCGTCTATATCCAGGAAACACTGTATGATTTTTGTGAAACATTCCGGCATATATGCAGAGGATTTAAAATCTTCCTACGGTACCTTTATTAACGAAAAGCGGGTTACAGGGGAAGTAAGACTAGGAAACGGAGACGTCCTTCAGCTTGGCTATGAGAAATTCCTGGTGAAGGTAAAATAAAAAGGAAGGCAAACCTTAGAGACTCGGAACCAGGAGATTTATGGGAATAAAAATAAGCTGCCTCACAAACAGGTTGTTTCTGATAGGTGTTTATGAGACAGCTCCGTCATAACGCAGCAGCCGCTGCGTTTCATTTAGTTGGCTTACAGCCTGAACATTTATTCCCGCAAGCAATAGGCCAAACGGACATGCTTGCATCGCCGCTAGATTGATGCCTCGTATGCTTGCATCGGGGTATTTGACTCCCCATTGGAATCCGTTCTTCCATATCGGATAACCATATCCTCAAATGCCTCCACAAAATCTTTGACTGCTTCCTGGCTGGTAAGCCAGGAGGTGCAGAAGCGGAGACAGGTATGCCGGGCGTCCGGCCTGCACTGGAAGGTGGTCAAATATTTTTTGTTGATTTCTTCTGCCAGGGCATTTGGGAAAATAGGGAATATCTGATTGGTAGGTGCGTCGCACAGCAGAGGGATTCCCGCCTTTTCAAAGGCTTCCTTCATGGGCTGCATCCTGCGGATACTTTCTTTTCCCAGCTCTATATAGAGATTGTCTTTAAATAATTCTTCAAACTGAACGCCTATCATCCAGCCTTTGGCCAGAATGGCGCCATGCTGCTTCATGTTGAAGCGGAAATGTTCTTTAAATTCATCCTGAACCAGTACTAGAGCTTCCCCTAACATTGCCCCTGACTTTGTGCCGCCAATATAAAAAGCATCGCACAGCTTAGGTAAATCCGGGAAAGTGAGATGGGTAATCTCATGGGCGGCAAGTGCTGCGGAAAGTCTTGCGCCGTCCATGTATAGAAGCAGATGGTGGCGCTGGCAAAAGGCATACAGGGTCTCCAGCTCCTCTTTGGTGTACACGGTGCCTAATTCCGTGGGGTTGGATATGTATACCAGTCTGGGCTCTACCCAATGTTCATTTTCATGCAAATCCAGAACCGGACGGATTGATTCCGGTGTCAGCTTCCCATCCGGAGAGGGAAGGGCGAAAACCTTGTGCCCGGTGGCTTCAATAGCGCCGGTCTCATGGGTATTGATATGGCCTGTAGATGCGCTTATAACTGCCTCATAGGGACGAAGAACGTGGGATATAAAAGTAAGGTTTGTCAGGGTTCCCCCTGCAATAAAGTGAATATCCACGCTGTAGTCCTCCAGGGCTTCCTGTATCAGTTCCCGGGCGGCATGGGAATGTTCATCCAGTCCGTAAGAGTTATTCTGGTGATAGTTAATGGTTTCTAGTGCACGGAGGATATTGGGATGGGCTCCTTCGCTGTAGTCATTCTGAAAACTATACATATTTATACCTCTCTTCCTGTGTGAAAATTCGTCAGCCAGTGTCCTTCCTCTGGTAGGAGGTTTGGTGTTTTAGGTCCGTCTGGTTCCCCAAGAACAAGCTGTAGCCCTATTTTAGCACAGAAAATCTTTTCTGCACAGAGAATTTTCAGTCTTTCATCCCCAAAACCCGTCATTTCGTCAGAAAAGGAAAAGAAAGAAAAGGAAAAATGCTATTCTTTCCATATAAAGATACCAGGCTCCTGTACAGAGAGAAGTTGCAGATTCCGGTGCAGGAAGGACGGCCTGAAATAAGAGGAGGTAACATATGGGAACATATTTTGATGTAAAATACAAAGAATTGGCCCGGAAAGAAAATCAGATGAGAGGATATGGAGAAAGACTGAAAACCATATCTTCCCAGGCCGGGCAGGTGAGAAACAGGCTTCGGAATATGCGGGGCAGTATATCTGTTCTGGGAAACCAGGTGGGAGCAGCTATGGATTCTATGGACCTGCAGGTGAAAAGTATACGGTCCATGGCCTCAGCCCTGGCTCAGATTGCCTGGCTCTATGAAACCACAGAAAGCAGCATTTTAGGCACGGAAACCGCCGGAGAGGTTATCACTGCCGAAACCAACGGAAGTAAATTTGTGGATGACGGCTCCTGGTGGAGTGAGATTAAAAAGTTTTTCGGTTGGGGGACTCCTATAGAAGAGGATGAAATAGATTCTGTAGTATTTGACGATAAGGGAAGCTATGGCGGGGACCAGGGCGACCCTCAGTCTCAGTGGGGCTTTTGGTCAGAAAAGGGAGATTTATACGATATTGTCCGTGAGCACAATCCGGATTATTCGGATAAGGAAATCAAAGCTCTGCTGAAAAAGCTGAATTCCGAGGGCTGCAGCTATGTGGCTTTTCTCAATACAGTTTTTTCCGCTTACGAAGGAAGAGAAGATGAATTTGAGAGAACCTTTGGTTTTCCTATGTACAAGGGTGGAGATTTGAATTTCAATGAGCTTCTGGTGGATTATTACTGTACCACAGATAACCATGTGGAAACAAACGGAGAAGATTTCCTGGATACCTGTGAAGATTACGGAGAAGGAGACGGGGACCGGCAGTCCTATAATTACAGGACAGACACTACAGGCCGGGGCGCTACGGCCACTGACGCAATCTACAGAGGAGGACTTTACCTTAGAGAAAAAGGAGTGGACGCTTCCATAGAGAGCAGGATTGACGTGACAGTAGATAATTTTTCACGGCTGGCAGAAGACGGCTATGTTGTCCTTAACTTTTTTAACGGTCCTTTGCAGGATATTAACGGAGATACGGTCCAGTATATAAATGGCGGACATGCCATGACTATAACAGGTACTACCTCGGACGGAAGATATATTGTTTCTTCTTGGGGAAGGAAATATTATATTGACCCATCTGAGGGGCAGGTAAACTATCTATATTATCGTTATAACTGAGGAGGGAGAAGATGAAAACATTAGGCGAAGTATTAGAAATCACGGAAAAGACGGACAGGGAAGAAAAGTGCAGGAAGATTTACCGCTATTTGGTGAGCCGTTTCATAGAAGAAAAAACAGGTTTGCGCAAGATTGATGAAAAGCTGAAAAACCAGGAAAAGCCTCCCATACCTGTTCCCTGGGAAGAGATGGAGGAGTTTCAGAGACAAGACTATATGGACATGGAATATTTTTATCTGAGAAATCCCGTTCATACAGAAAGATTGGATGAGGAAGCAATGGAAGCTTTGGAGGAACTGCTGGAAAACAATTCCGGTGAGGCTGCGGCCAGAGCCGGCCGGGTGGTGGAAGAAACCTACAAAAAAGTTCTGGCCTTTTCAGAGAAAGCTGTTGGGCAGGTACAGCTTTTTCCTTCTCTGGCCGGAGAAGGGATTGTGCCGGCAGATGCCTTGGTTCTTGTTCTGGCTGCTGTACCGGACTATGATGAGCAGGGGAACCTGAAGGACAGGCAGCAGGAGGAAAGCAGGCTGAGGCTGCTGGTTTCCCTGAAAAACCAGCTGGAGCCTATCCTGGCCAGGCCAATGGACATGCCTGTGCGGATTCTGATACAGGAGCCGTGAGATAAAGAGTTTTAACCGGAATGTCGTGGACTCTCCTGGAAATGTTTCTTATATGCCCGGGAAAAGGAGGAATAATTCTGATACCCGCAGAGATAACAGGCTTGGATTACAGGGGTTCCCTTTTCTATAAGGGAGCGGGCATATAACAGTCTTTTCAGCGTCACATAATTGCCCACGGTATAGCCTGTGGCTTCTTTAAACATATGCATCAGATGATAACGGCTGATATAAAATTGAGAAGCAATCCGTTCCACAGATAAATCCTCAGAAAGATGAGCCCCTATAAATTCCAGAATCTGCAGGACTCTGGGGTTTTGGCTGGTATTCTGAAGAAAAATACTGCCCTGGTTTTCTGAGCCACGGTTTAGAAGAACAAGAAGCTGGGTTACCAGGGCTTTCCCATACAGGTCTCCTCCAAAAAGCCGGGCAGTCTTTTTCTGCCGCTCCAGCTCCTCCTCTATTTGAGAGCAAATGGCTGAGAGACGGGGACGGTAGGGGGAAGGCAGGCGGATAACGTTGCTCTGGTGTCGGGCAGCCCGGGCAAAGCAGAAATCCAGGGTGTCTGTTCCGTCTGTGAGAGAAGAGAGAAACTCCGGAGAAATGTATAGGATAATCCTTTCATAGGTAGTTGGCTGGGAGAGAACAGGGCAGTGTAGTTCCCCTGCAGGTACCAGCACAATATCTCCCGGAAGCAGGTCAAAGGAGCGGCCTTCCACCCAGTAAGATACCTTTCCTTCCAAAAAAAGCAGGACCTTGTGGAAGTCATGATAATGGTAGGCAAACCTGGGTGCCTTTTTTTCTGTGGTAAGATGAAAATATTTAAAATCTTCCTTTAAATATCCGGTTTTTTGGTAAGTATCCATGGAACCTCCTAAAGACAGCACAATATGCAATGTTTTTGGCACTATATCAGTATTATAACACAATAGTGTCTGATACACTGAGGAAAAGGGAAAATTTTTTAGGGCGAGGGAAGTTTTATGGAATTTTGTAAATATCACAGTCTGGGAAATGACTATCTGGTATATGACAGCAAAAAAAATCAGAAGGAATTAGAGCAGGAGGAAATTGTCCGCATTTGCAGCAGGAATTTCGGAATCGGTTCAGACGGAATCGTGGCCGGCCCTTATATGGAGGGAGAGAACATGCATGTGCGGGTTTATAATCCTGATGGTACGGAAGCGGAACAGGGAGGCAATGCACTACGCATTTTTTCTCACTATCTGAAGGCAGCAGGCTATATCCGAAGTGAAAGCTTTACCCTGTATACCAAGAGCGGAAGCTGCGAAATGCGGTATCTGAACCGGCAGGGAAACCGGATTCAGATGACCATGGGACAGCTTTCTTTTGACAGTGAAACACTGCAGCTTTCCGGGCCAAAGAGGGAGGCAGTTCATGAATATTTTAACTTCGGCGGGGAAGAATATGACTGTACCTGCGTGTCCATAGGAAATCCCCACTGTGTAATTTTTACGGAAAAAGCGGACCGGGAAACCATTTGCAGTATCGGAAAGTATTCCGAAACCGCAGATTATTTTCCACAGAGAATCAATACCCAGGTGGTAAAGGTGCTGGATAAAAACAATATCCAGATAGAAGTCTTTGAACGAGGGGTTGGCTATACACTGGCTTCGGCCAGCGGAGCCTGTGCGGCAGCAGGAGCCGCCTACAAACGAGGGCTTATTAACTCCGACGTGATGGTACACATGCCGGGCGGAAAGCTGTGGACACAGATAGACCAGGACTGGAAGGTAAAAATGATTGGAAGTGTAAAACCTGTTTGCAGAATAGAGCTGTTTGAGGACTTTTTTGTGGGATAGCCTATTGTATGGCCGAAAAAGATATGTTATACTAACCACCGAAAGGTTATGGGGCTGTCGCACTAAACGGAAATCGGAATTATTTCATGTTTTATGCGATAACTTCATTTTGTGGCAATAAAAAGGGGCGGAAGCGAGACTTTCGTCCCCTTTTGCGATGGTCAACACCACTGCGCCGGCCTGCAGGGTGAAAAAAGTATTTTGCATCCTTAGCCGGTAAAGGAATGTGCCGGCACACTGGTGGGGCAGCAACGGTAAGAAAGACGGTTTTTAATAGAAGGGAGTAATTCACATGACAAAGATTGATATTTTTTCAGGTTTTCTTGGAGCAGGAAAAACCACATTGATTAAAAAGCTCCTGGGAGAAGCATACAAAGGGGAACAGGTTGTATTGATTGAAAATGAATTCGGAGAAATCGGTATAGACGGCGGCTTTCTAAAGGAGGCAGGTATTGAAATCCGGGAGATGAACTCCGGCTGTATCTGCTGCTCTCTGGTAGGTGATTTCGGAGAGGCATTGAAAGAAGTTATCGGCAAATATCATCCGGACAGAATCATTATCGAGCCCTCTGGTGTGGGAAAGCTGTCTGATGTTATCAAAGCAGTGGAAAAAGTAAAAGATACAGTTGACATAAAATTGAACAGCTTTACGACTATGGTAGATGTGACAAAGTGCAAAATGTACATGAAAAATTTCGGGGAGTTTTTCAGCAACCAGATAGAGTATGCAGGAACTGTGATTTTAAGTCGTACAGATACAGAGAAAGCCACAGAAGATAAGGTACAGGCAGCCGTAGGGCTGATTCGCTCTCTCAATAAGACTGCTGCGGTTATCACCACCCCAATTGAACAGCTGTCCGGCAAGAAGATTCTGGACACTATGGAAAATAACCGCTCTCTGGAAAAAGAGCTGATGGAAGAAGAGACTTGCCCGGTATGCGGCGGCCACCATGGACATCACCATCATCATGAGCATGACCATGAGGAGTGCGGCTGCGGACATGACCACGACCATGAGCACCATCATCATGAGCATGACCATGAGGAGTGCGGCTGCGGACATGACCACGACCATGAGCACCATCATCACGAGCATAATCATGAGGAATGCGGCTGCGGACATGACCACGACCATGAGCACCATCATCACGAGCATGACCATGAGGAATGCGGCTGCGGGCATGAGCACGACCATGAGCACCATCATCACGAGCATGACCATGAGGAATGCGGCTGCGGGCATGAGCACGACCATGAGCACCATCACCACGGCCACCATCATGCAGATGAAGTGTTTACCAGCTGGGGCCGGGAGACAGTGAAAGCCTACACCCAGGAGGAAATCAGCAGCATATTAGATACGCTGTCAGAGGATGACAGCTATGGAATGGTTCTGAGAGCTAAAGGAATGGTAGCCGGAAAGGACGGAGAATGGATTTACTTTGATATGGTTCCCGGCGAGGCCGACATCCGCAAAGGCTCTCCTGATTATACAGGAAGACTTTGCGTCATCGGCTCTAAGCTTCAGGAGGAAAAGCTGGCGGAGCTTTTCGGATTATAATTTTTGGATTAGATATAGAATAAGAGGACAGGAAGATGGAAGAAGAAATCAGAGTTCCCATATACTTTATGGCAGGATTTTTGGAGAGCGGAAAAAGTACGTTCCTGGATTTTACCATAGAGCAGGAATATTTTCAGATAGACGGGCCTACCCTGCTTATCCTTTGTGAGGAGGGTGAGGTAGAATTTGACCCTAAGAAATTAAAGAAGAGCAGGACCAGTGTGGAGGTGCTCAACAGTATAGAAGAGCTGACGCCGGAACGGCTGGTGGCTTATGACGCTTTTTACAGCCCGGAGAGAGTTATCATTGAGTATAACGGTATGTGGCAGGTAAGCAAGTTTGAGGCCATGACACTTCCAAAAGACTGGGGTGTTGTCCAGCAGATTGTCACTGTGGACGCCAGTACCTTCCAGGTATATATGAACAACATGAAATCCCTGTTTGTGGAGATGGTGCGGGGAGCGGATATGGTGCTGTTTAACCGCTGCTCCAAGGACATGCCATTGGCTTCCTACAGAAGAAGTGTAAAAGCGGTAAACCAGGGAGCAGAGATTATTTTTGAAGATGAAGAAGGGGAAATCGAGGACATTTTTGCAGAGGAAATGCCCTTTGATGTGAAGGCAGACGTTATTGAAATCATGGATGAGGATTATGGCATCTGGTTTATAGACGCTATGGACCATCCGGAAACTTATGAGGGAAAAAAAGTAGCCTTTACCGGTATGGTTTTGAAATCCAGAGAGCTTCCCAGAGACGTATTTGTGCCGGGAAGGATGGCTATGACCTGCTGTGCAGATGACACCACCTTTATTGGTTATGTGTGCAAGTATCCGGAAGCTAATAAATTAAAGACCGGAAAATGGGTAAAGCTGGTGGCTGAGGTAGATTATGCTTATGTGGAATCCTATCATAAGGAAGGGCCTGTGCTGAAAGCCATTTCTCTGGAGGAAGCAGAGCCTCTGGCCCAGGAGCTGGTATATTTTAATTAAGGAGAAGCATATGTTTTTAATAGCAGGGCTTGGAAATCCAGGCAGACAGTACGAAAAGACCAGGCACAATATGGGCTTTGACACCATAGACGAATTGATAGAGCGACACAGGATTCCTCAGGGAGGTATTGCCCACAAGGCTATGTACGGAAAAGGAATCATAGGCGGGGAAAAGGTGATGTTGATTAAACCTCTGACTTATATGAATCTCAGCGGGGATTCTATCCGGGAATTTGTGCATTACTATAAGATTGACCCGGAGACAGAGCTGATAGTTATCTATGATGATATTGACTTAGACCCGGGGCAGATTCGGATTCGGAAGAAGGGAAGCGCCGGGGGACATAATGGAATTAAGAGTATCATAGCCCAGCTTGGCACCCAGAATTTCTACCGGGTTAAGGTAGGGGTGGGAGCGAAGCCAAAAGGCTGGGATTTGGCGGACTATGTGCTGGGACGTTTTTCTTCCCAGGAGCGTGAACTGGTGGATGAAGCCATCTGCCAGGCCGCAGACGGGGTGGAAATGATTCTCTCTCAGGGAATCGAGGCAGCCATGAACCGCTGGAACGGAGCGGCCAAAAAGAAAAAGGCCCGTCCGGAAAAGGAACCGGAAATTCAGCAATCACAGCAGCAGGAGTAAGTTATGCAAGTATTCATGCAGCCATTGGAAAAATTAACGGAATATGAAGAGATTCGTTCCAGACTTTCTAAAAATCAAGGTCTTTTGCAGCTTTCCGGCTGCGTGGAATCTCAAAAAGCCCATATGATATATGGGCTTTTTGATGGTATGAAAAAGGACAGAGGTCTTTTGGACGCCAACTGTCTGGTAATTGCGGAAAACGATTTAAAGGCCAAGGAATTATATGAGGATTACCGTCTTTATGACAGAGACGTATATTTATATCCGGCCAAGGATTTAATCTTTTTCCAGGCGGATGTTCACGGAAATCTTCTTACAAAGGAGAGAATGAAGGTTATTGCCGCTTTGCTGGAGGGAAAGGGAATCACCGTGGTCACCAGTATGGGAGGCTGCATGGATTATCTTCTTCCTTTGGAGGTTATCCGGAACCATACCCTTCATTTTAAAAGTGACAGCCCTCTGGATATGGATAAGCTGAAAGGGCAGCTTTTGGGGATGGGCTATGAGAGAAATGCTCAGGCAGAGGCACCGGGACAATTTTCCATGCGGGGAGGCATTGTAGATATTTTCCCGCTTACCAGGGAAAATCCGGTGCGGATTGAGCTGTGGGGCGATGAAATTGATTCTATCCGCAGCTTTGACGCAGAAAGTCAGCGCTCTATTGAAAATCTGGAAGAGATTAGGATTTATCCGGCAGCGGAGATGGTGTTGGACAGGGAAGTGCTGGAAAAGGGCATAAAAGCCATTGAAAAAGAAAAAAAGGCCATGGTGAAAAAATTCCGGGATAATTTCCTTACAGAGGAAGCGGCCCGGCTGAACAGCGCCGTAGAGGAAAGCATAGACAGCCTGAAAGAATTCCAGGATTTTTCCGCTGCCGAGCATTTTGTCCGGTATTTTTATAAAAGTCCCGTAACCTTCCTGGATTATTTTCCACAGGATAACACGCTGATTTTCTTAGACGAGACAAACCGGCTTTTGGAGCAGGGAAATGCGGTGGAAACAGAATTCAGGGAAAGCATGGAACACCGTCTGGAAAAAGGGTATCTTTTGGGAGGACAGACGGATTTGCTCATGAGCTGCCGCCAGGTGGTTCAGAAGCTGAACCGGAGAAACTGCGTGTCCCTCTGCACCATTGAGCAGAAACGGGGAGAATGGGACATAAAAGAACAGTTCCATACCACGGCTAAGTCTGTCAGCCCATACAACAACAGTTTTGAGCTGCTGGTAAAGGACATGAAGCACTTTAAGAAAAACGGTTATCAGGTACTGCTTCTGTCCGGTTCCCGCACCAGGGCTGCCAGGCTGGCTCAGGATTTGACTCAGGAAGGGATTACCAGCTTTTACAGCGAGGATAGGGACAGACTTCTGGCTCCGGGAGAGGTTATGACAGCCTTTGGCCATGCCAAAAGAGGTTTTGAATATCCGCTGATTAAGTTTGTGGTAATCACGGAGTCTGATATATTCGGTCAGGAGAAGAAGAAAAAAAGAAAGCGCAGCGAGTACAGCGGCAAACGGATACAAAGTTTCAGTGAACTGAGCATAGGGGACTATGTAGTCCATGAGAACCATGGCCTGGGGGTCTATAAAGGAATCGAAAAAATTACCGTGGATAAGGTGGCCAAGGACTACATTAAAATAGAATATGCAGGAAACGGAACCCTGTATATCCTGCCTAACCAGCTGGATATGCTGCAGAAATACGCAGGTGCTGACGCCAAGGTGCCCAAGCTGAATAAGCTGGGAGGACAGGAGTGGAATAAAACCAAGACAAGGGTCAAAGGGGCAGTAAAGAATATTGCCAAAGATTTGGTCCGTCTCTATGCGGCCCGGCAGGCCCAGGAAGGGTACCGGTACGAACCGGATACGGTATGGCAGAGAGAATTTGAGGAAATGTTCCCCTTTGAGGAGACAGAGGACCAGCTTGCGGCCATTGAAGCGGCTAAAAAGGACATGGAAAGTACCAAAATCATGGATAGGCTGGTATGCGGAGACGTAGGCTATGGGAAAACGGAAATTGCCATCCGCATAGCCTTTAAAGCTGTTCAGGAGGGAAAACAGGTGGTATATCTGGTTCCCACTACGATTTTGGCCCAGCAGCATTATAATACCTTTGTCCAGAGAATGAAGGACTTTCCTGTGCGGGTGGATTTGATGTGCCGGTTTAAGACCCCGGCCCAGCAGAAGAAAACCCTGGAGGACTTAAAGAGGGGACTGGTGGATATACTTATCGGAACCCACAGAGTTCTTTCCAATGATGTAAAGTTTAAAGACTTAGGACTTTTGATTATAGATGAAGAGCAGCGTTTCGGCGTTACCCACAAGGAAAAAATTAAAAAAATGAAAGAAAATGTGGATGTGCTGACACTTACTGCCACCCCTATTCCCAGAACTCTTCACATGAGCCTGATTGGAATCCGGGATATGAGCGTTCTGGAAGAGGCTCCCATGGACCGTATGCCCATCCAAACCTATGTGATGGAGTATAACGAAGAATTGGTGCGGGAGACTATTACCAGAGAGCTGGCAAGAGGCGGCCAGGTTTACTATGTCTATAACCGGGTTAATGACATTGACGAAATCACCAACCGGGTGGCTAAGCTGGTACCGGAAGCTAATGTGGCTTTCGCTCACGGGCAGATGCATGAGCATCAGCTGGAGAAAATCATGTATGGATTTATTAACGGAGACATAGATGTACTGGTGTCAACCACTATCATTGAAACCGGATTGGATATTTCCAATGCCAATACCATGATTGTCCATGACGCTGACCAGATGGGATTGTCTCAGCTGTACCAGCTTAGGGGAAGAGTGGGGCGCTCCAACCGGACTGCCTACGCCTTTTTGATGTATCGCAGAAATAAGATGCTGAAGGAAGTAGCGGAAAAGCGGCTCCACGCTATCCGGGAATTTACGGATTTAGGAAGCGGCTTCAAGATAGCCATGCGGGATTTGGAAATCCGTGGAGCCGGAAACCTTCTGGGCGCAGAGCAGCACGGCCATATGCAGGCCGTGGGCTATGATTTATACTGCAAGATGCTGGATGAGGCGGTGAAAGAAGAAAAGGGAATTAAGAAACAGGAAGATTTTGAGACTACCATTGATCTGGAATTAAACGCATTTATTCCAGGTACCTATATTCCTAACGAATACCAGAAGCTGGACATCTATAAAAGGATTGCTGCCATCGAAGCGCAAGAAGAGTATGAGGATATGATGGAAGAGCTGCTGGACCGTTTCGGAGAGCCGCCTAAGGCAGTGCAGAACCTTCTGGCCATTGCTAATCTGAAGGCTCTGGCCCACAGGGTTTATATCCGGGAAATCAAGCAGAGCGGTACAGAGGTGAAAATCCTCCTTTTTGACCGGGCAAAGTTAAACCCCGCAAGCTTCCCGGAAATTTTAAATAAGTACAAAGATAACCTGAAAATGAAGCTGGAGGAAACCCCATACTTCCTCCTTTCCCTGAAAGGCAGAAGGCCCAAGGAGACGCTGGACGTGCTGGAACTGCTGGGAAAGGTGCTGAAAGAATTTGAAGGGATTCTGGCGGAGTAGAACTTTTCACGTTATTGTACACACAGCAGCCCGACACTTGCTGTCGGGCTGCGTAAGAACATGATTCAGGTGTGAGCAGGCTCCTTTTGCGAAGCAAAACTTTAAATGGGCCTGCGAAGGTTACTGTTTACGAGATATGAGTGAACAGTAAACTTTTCACACTAAGTTCACAATCCTCTGGAAAAACCCTCTTGCCCCTGACAGAAAAACCGTCTATAATGTGAAAAGGACATTGCATTGTCAGTGTAATGTCCTTTCATTTATGGAGAAAAAACAAAAGATTGTCCGGTGTTTTGGAGTTGTTCTGAATAGTGAAATTCCGGACTGTTCTTTTGCGGATTTAGAGGAGGAGAAGATGAACGGAACAGTGAAAAAAATCGCAGGCGTTCTTTTGGCCGGGGTTATGGGAACAGCATCTCTTACCGGATGCTCCGGAACCATTGACGGCACGAAGCCTTTGATTACCTGCGGAGAAGATACGGTAACAGTGGGAACAGGAAACCTGATGCTGAGAATGAACCAGGCCACCATGCTTTCTTATTATTCTATGATGGGAGGCAGCACAACCGGAATATGGGATCAGGATGCAGGAAATGATAAGACCTACGGAGAAACCACCAGGGATGATGTAATATCCAATCTGGAAACCATGGTACTTTTAAAACAGCATGCCGGAGACTACGATGTAGAAGTAACAGAAGAGGAAAAAACAAAGATAGAGGAGGCTGCCAAAGCCTTTATGGAAGCCAATACAGAGGAGACTATAAATACACTTTCTGTCAGTCAGTCTGATGTGGAAGACCTTCTCACTCTGTATACTTATCAGAACAAGATGTATGAGCCTATGACAGCAGATGTAGATACCAATGTAGAGGATGAAGAGGCAGCACAGAGCAAAATAACTTATTGCAGAGTGAGCACCAGTGATACCCAGAATGAAGACGGAACTACCACAGCTCTTACGGATGAGGAAAAACAGGCAAAAAAAGACCAGGCACAGGCTGTTTTAGATAAACTTCAGGCATCCGAAGACCCGGCTTCTGCAGATATGGATGCTTTGGCCAAGGAAGTAAACGAGGATTTAAGCGCTGTGGACAATACCTTTGACGATGAGGATACTCTCCTGGATGATAAGCTGAAGGAAGCGGCCAAAACTCTCCAGGACGGCCAGGTGTATGACCAGGTAGTGGAAGGTGAGAATGCTTACTTTGTAGTGCGTATGGACAGTGTTTTAGACAGAGAGGCCACAGACCAGGAGAAAGAAAATATTGTCAGCGAGAGAAAACAGGAAGCTTATGACAAGCTTCTGGAACAGTGGACTGAAGATGCAGATATTACAGTAAATGAGAAAGAGTGGAAAAAAGCCACTCTGACAGATACTGAGCAGTATACCATTAAACAGGCTGAAACAGAGGAGACAGATACCACAGAAGACAGTGCTGCAGAAGATGCAGCAGATACTACCGGGGATAGCAGTGCAGAAACTGTTGAGGATACTTCCCAAGAGGAAGCAGCGGAAGACACGGGAGATACATCCCAGGATAATGCAGAAGATACCACAGAGGACACTTCCGCAGAAGACTCAAGTGCTGAGTAAGAACCGTGCAGAGAAAATCCTGCCATGGAGCCATATAAAAGACAGGTCAGGGTAAATTGCAGAATTGCCAAGTCCTTGTTCATGGAGAGCGTTTTATAAAGCGCATAGAGAGGACAGAATAGAAAAAGCAGCTGCCAGAAATCAGAAAGAGATTTCCGGCAGCTGCTTTTTCAGTTAAAATAGTACTCTCTCTGAACAAGGGCACACATGTATGCCCTTGTCCAGAGAGGGTAACGTTCTTTTCTATAATCTCTGCTTTTCCAATCCATGGAGCCAGTCTGACTTGAGAAAGTATATCAGGAAGGTAATAGAGCTTAAAGTCCATGTAAGGGGATAAGCCCAGAAAATCACCTGAATCTTAGGAATAAAGTTTACCGCAAAGGTAATGTAGCTTACCCGGATAATGCACCAGCAAATCAGCATGACGAACATGGGAACCGTAGATTTTCCTGCCCCTCTCAGAATACCTGCCATGCAGTGGGAAAAAGCCAGGAGGAAATAAAACAGGGTCACCACATGGGCCTGCGCAGTCCCGTAAGAGATAACGTCCCCGGAGCTGCTGAAAGCCCCAATAAAGACAGGAGCAAAAAAATAAATGATAACGCCCACCAGTTCCGCAATAGTAATAGAACAAAACACGCCGAAAACAGCACCTTTTTTTGCTCTGTTATATTCCTTAGCGCCCAGATTCTGGCTGATAAAGGTGGTAAGAGCCAGGGCGAAACAGGTGATAGGCAAAAATCCAAAGCCTTCGATTTTGGCGTAGGAGCCGCAGCCGGCCACAGCCATCTGCCCGAATTTGTTGATGTTGGACTGAACCACCACATTGGCCAGAGAAATAATAGAATTCTGCAGTCCGGCCGGAAGTCCGTTTATGATTATCTGCTTCAGCATAAGCATATCCAGTTTGATTTTTCTGGGGTATACCCGGAATTCTTTTGGGCTTTTCAGAAGCTGTCTCAGACACAGCAGGGCGCTGATAAATTGAGAAATAACCGTGGCCAGGGCCGCAGCCCCTACTCCGAAATGAAAGCCTGCCACCAGGACCAAATCCAGTACAACATTTATGACAGAAGAGATTATCAGGTAAAGGAGAGGATGTCTGCTGTCCCCTACGGACTGTAAAATTCCCACCAGAAAGTTATACATAACAAAAGCCAGAGAGCCGCAGAAATATATTCTAAAATAGGTTACTGAGTTAGGCAGTACACTGGCAGGGGTGCCCATCAGACGGAGAATCTGAGGTGCTGCCAGAATCCCTACTGCCGTAAGTACCAGCCCGGAAATCAGGCCCAGAGCGATTATAGTATGTATAGCCCTCTGTACCAGGTGGTATTTTTTAGCACCGAAAAATTTAGCCACCACAACTCCGGCGCCAATGGCAAGACCATTAAAAAATCCAACCATGAGAAATATCAGATTTCCCGAGGAGCTTACCGCAGCCAGAGCGCTGCTGCCCAGAAAATTTCCTACAATCAGGGAATCTGCCGTATTATAAAGCTGTTGAAATAAATTTCCGAAAAATAAAGGAATGGCAAAGGCAATTATCCTTTTTCCAATAGGTCCGCTGGTCATAAGTACCGCAGAAGAATTTTTGCTGTCTGCCTTGTCCATATATAAAACCTCCCCATCAATATATTTTTGTACATAAAAAGCTGTTACATTAAACCGAATAATGGAACTGCCCCATATAAGGCCCTGGTACAGAACTTCTGTCTGAAAGTTTGTACCGAAAGCTTGTACCGAAAGCGCTATATTCCAGTATAAGAGCATACATCATGAAATGCAAGTCTGTCCTAAAAAGAAGGTTATGTAATTATTCAGCCATTCGGTCTGGGTCACCGAAAGTCTGCAGCGAGCCTGATTGGAGAAGGGATTTAGTGTTCCAGAATATATGGCGCTTATCTGTAAGCGAAGGTTTAGCTGCGTAGGCTGCGAATCTTAGTCGTATGGCTCAATAGCTGTAAGACTTGGAAAGATTTTTTCGGCCTGTCTGGTCATGAGACTTCAGGTCTGCTACAATAAGATTACCTTATTTATGTGAGGGAAAAATATCAGATTAGATAAAGAAGGGATTACATGTATATTTCAGATTTACATATTCACTCCCGGTTTTCCCGTGCCACCAGCAAGGAGGGAGACCCGGAGCATTTACAGCTTTTTGCCAGGAAAAAAGGAATCCAGGTGGTGGGAACCGGAGATTTCACTCATCCTCAGTGGCGGAAAGAATTAGAGGAAAAGCTGGAAGAGGATGGCAGGGGATTCTATAAACTAAAGAAGGAATACCAAATAGAGGACGGTATGACGCCGGACAGTATAGAACCCAGGTTTGTGGTAAGCGGGGAAATCAGTTCTATTTATAAAAAGAAGGGAAAAACCAGAAAGGTCCATAACCTGCTTATCCTTCCCAGCTTGGAGGAGGCGGAAAAACTCTCGGCAAAACTGGAGACCATCGGAAATATCCATTCGGACGGAAGACCTATCTTAGGTCTGGACAGCAGAGATTTGATGGAAATCATGCTGGAGCTTTGCCCTCAGGGGATTTTTGTGCCGGCTCATATCTGGACACCGCATTTTGCCATGTTCGGAGCTTTTTCCGGATTTGACGCTGTGGAAGAATGTTTTGAGGATTTAACCCCTTATGTTCATGCTGTGGAAACCGGATTATCTTCAGACCCGCCTATGAACTGGAGAGTTTCCATGTTAGATAAATATCAGCTTATATCCAATTCTGACGCTCATTCTCCGGGAAAACTGGGCAGAGAGGCAAACCTTATGAATGGAGATATGTCCTATGAAGGGCTGCAAAAAGCCATCCAGACGGGAGAAGGATTATACGGAACCATAGAATTTTTCCCGGAGGAGGGAAAGTACCATTATGACGGACATAGAAAATGCCATCTCTGTCTGTCACCCTCTCAGACCAGGGAATATGAAGGGAGGTGTCCTGTCTGCGGCAAGAAAATTACTATTGGCGTGGAACACAGGGTGGAGGAGCTGGCGGATAGAGACCTTGGCTATGTGAGGAAAAATGCTAAGCCCTTTGAATCTCTCATGCCGCTGCCGGAACTGATTGCCCAGGCCACCAGACATTCTGCAGCCAGTGTTAAAGTACAGAGGCAGTATGGGGAAATGCTGGCAAATCTGGGGCCGGAATTTGAAATTCTCCGTGAGATTCCCATAGAAGACATAAAGAGAGAGGCAGGTTACTTTATCAGTGAGGGAATCAGGAGGCTGAGGCAGGGGCAGGTGGAGCGTATTCCCGGCTTTGACGGAGAATACGGAACCATTAAGCTGTTTAAGGGATCTGAATTAGAGGATACAGAGGGGCAAATCAGTTTCTTTGACGTTCTGTCTCCGGGAACAGCAGGTCATTCAGAAAAAGCTGCCCAAAAAGCGGAAGAAAACAGAGGAAATCCTGTTTCCCGGGAAAAAACTGAGCCGAGAGCCGCAGAACGCCAGTCTCTTTTAGAGTCTGCAGGGTTCCAGTCTCCTTCAGATGTGCCAGGGTTCCAGTCTCCTTCAGATGCGGCAGAGTTCCGGTCTCCTTCAGATGTGGCAGGGCTTCAGCCTCCGGCAAGAGCCAAGAGAGAATCCGCTGCCTCCGGTTTAAACCAGAGACAACGCCAGGCTGTGGAAGCCGTAGAACCTGTAGTAGCTGTTATTGCCGGGCCAGGTACCGGAAAAACAAAAACTCTGGTGTCGAAAATTCTTTATCTTATGGAATACAGGAAGGTTAAACCTTCCCAGATTACAGCAGTGACATTTACCAATAAGGCAGCCAGGGAAATGCAGGAGCGTGTAGGAAAGGAACTGGGAAATGAGAGAACAGCCAGAATGCTTCATATGGGAACCTTTCATTCCATTTGCCTGGATTTGCTGAAGAAAAAGGGTGAGGACTTTATCTTGGGAGACCATATGCTTCTGGAAGACCTGGCAGGGGAAACTATCCGGGAATTTAACTTGGAGGTTGGGATAAAAGACTTTTTACTGAGACTTTCTCTGCATAAGTGCGGCAGCGCCGTGGAGGAAGAAAAGGAGTGGCAGAAGGCTTTTTCCTATTATCAGGGAAAGTTAAAGGAAGGCAAAATTCTGGACTTTGATGATTTGCTTTTAGAAACCATGAGACTGCTGGATGGTCCCGATGGAGAAGCTCTCCGGGGACAAAGCTTTCAATATCTTCTGGTAGATGAGTTTCAGGATATTAACCCTTTGCAGTATCAGCTGATTCTGAAGTGGAACCAGGGAGGGCGGGAACTGTTTGTCATAGGGGACCCTGACCAGTCTATCTATGGTTTCCGTGGCTCCGATGAGAAATGTTTTCTCAGGTTAAAGGAGGACAGACCAGAACTTTCTGTCATTACGCTGACAGAGAATTACCGTTCCTATCGGCCTGTTGTGGAAAGCGGAGAAGCCTTGATGAAGGCGGCTCCCTGGCAGCGGCCGGGGAAAGAAGAGAGCCTTCAGGCTATGCGGGGAGAGGGGCCGCTTGTGAGAGTGGTTCAGACTCCTACAGAATTGTCCCAGGGAATTTTTGTTGCAAAGGAAATCAACCGCCAGGCCGGAGGATTGGACATGCTGGATACCCAAAAAGGCTTTTCCCGGGAAACAGAGCGGAGACAGAAAAGTTTTTCTGATATAGCAATCCTTTACAGAACCCATTCCCAGGCCCGGCTTCTGGAGAGATGCCTGCAGCAGGAGGGAATCCCCTATGTGGTGGCAGGACGGGATGATTTTCTGTCTGATGCCAAGGTCAGGGGAAGCGTAGGATTTTTCAGAAGTTTGCTGTGGGAAGAGGAAGAATTATCCAGAGGACTGGGACTGAAATTATTATGGAAGCTTCCGGAAAATGATATTACCAGCCAGATTTACCTGAACATGAAGAAAAAATACCAGCCACTGGTGAAAAAAGGGAAGCCTTCAAAAGTGCTGGAAGCTTGGATTTCGGACATGAACCTGGAGAAGAATCCGGCAATGGAAAAACTAAGGCAGATGAGCCTGCTTTACAGCACCATGGAGGAATTTCTTCAGGCTTTGTCCCTGGGAACAGAGGGAGAATTGGTACGCTGCGGGGGAAAAGCCTATTCCTCTGACGCAGTTACGCTTATGACTCTGCATGGGTCTAAGGGACTGGAATTTCCTCTGGTATTTCTCTGGGGCGTTCAGGAGGGAAAACTGCCGTTGGAAAGTTCTTCACATAAAGCAGATGAGGCAGAAGAGCGAAGGCTGTTTTTCGTGGGCATTACCAGAGCCAGAGACGAACTGATTCTCACCTATACCGGACAGCCTTCTAAATTCTTGAAGGACATACCGGAAGAGCTTTGTGTTCAGGAAGAAGGGGGAAAGAAAAAAGAAAAGCCGGAAGCCAGACAGATAAGCTTATTTGATTTTATGTAAACTATCTAAAGACGGGGAAAGGTTACGGTGAGGCTAAAGGTATATCACCGCTGGGCTGATTGCCGGCAGAAATAAAAAGCGTGCCATACAAGGCTTTAGATTTCCCTGTATGGCACGCCTGATGTGCCGGTGCCTTTATTCCTGGGAGCAGCGAGCCCACCGAAGTGGAACGTAGACCTGACGCAAGGGTCAAATACCCCGATGCTTGCATCGCCGCTAGATTGATGCCCCGCATGCTTGCATCGGGGTATTTGACTTCCCAACTAGTTTAGGCATTCTGCATTTTTGCCTGTTCCAAAGCTTTTGCAAGCTGGTCCGGGCAGGATGTTCCTCTTCCGCCGCAGTCGGTTCCCTTTAAGCGGGTGATAACTTCATCTACCTTCATACCTCTTACAAGGCTGGAGATTCCCTTGGTGTTGCCGTTGCAGCCTCCGTTAAATGTTACAGACTTTACGGTATCACCTTCCAGTTCAATTTCAATGGAGCGGGAACAGACGCCCTTTGTTTTATATACCATAGTACATTCCTCCTCTTACATGCTGAGTGTTCTGATTTTCGGTTGGTTCCCGGTTTTTGCCTACAGGAACCAGCCAGAATATGTTGGGGTCAAAAGGTATTTTGCCCCCTTTGATACCGGATTGCTCCGCACGGTGTGGTATCGCCAGAATAGTATAGCATAAATAAGGAGGGATTTCCATGCCCTTTTGTACAGCAAAACTTTAAATGAGTCCGGGAGTGTTACTGCTTACGGGATACCTGTGAACCGAAACGAAAACCGGACTGTGTGACTGAATCCTTACGATTTCCGGTGGAAAATTTTCGCTAAACCGTGTAAAATAGGTTTGCGAGGATTATAAACCCAGAAGAGAGGAGCTATTATGCATACAATAGGAATTATCGGAGCCATGGAAGAAGAAGTGGCTCTGCTGAAAGAAAAGATGACAGAGGTAGAGGTAACTAAAAAAGCCGGTATGGAGTTTTTCAAGGGCAATCTTATGGGACATAAGGCCATTGTAGTCCGCTCGGGAATCGGCAAGGTGAATGCAGGAATCTGTACCCAGATTTTAGCCGATGATTTTCAGGTGGAGGCTGTGATAAATACAGGTATCGCCGGTTCCCTGAAGGCAGAAATCAACATTGGCGACATTGTCCTGTCCACAGATACCATGCAGCATGACGTAGACGCCAGAGAGTTCGGTTATCCTCAGGGGCAGATTCCCAGAATGGATACCCTGGCTTTCCCGGCAGACCAGAACCTGCGAAGTCTGGCAGCCCAGGTGTGCCGCAGAGTAAACTCGGAGATTCAGGTATATGAAGGAAGAGTAGTAAGCGGCGACCAGTTTGTGGCAGATAAAGAGAAAAAAGAACAAATCCTTTCTCTTACCAATGGTTACTGCACAGAGATGGAGGGAGCGGCTATCGGTCAGGCTGCATATCTGAACCACATCCCTTATCTGGTTATCCGGGCGATTTCCGATAAAGCAGATGACAGCGCCCATGTAGATTATCCAACCTTTGAAAAGCAGGCTATTCTTCACAGTGTAAGGCTGGTGGAAAACCTGATAAAAGAATTATAGAAGGAAAGCTGTCGTTTGGAGCAGGCATTTGTCGAGCGATTTTTGTTTTCAAACAGAAACAGGTGCTATATAATTTAACCATAGCAATAGACGCCGAAGTCTGGCATTGCTGAAAAAAAGCGGACAACCCCGCCAATTAGGAGGATGAGTTATGGAACATCTGATTTTCTGTTTTGGGGCCTGTTTTATGGGAGTGATAAGTCTCATAAGTATGCTGGCCGTGTACAGGAGCAACAAAAGAGTCTTAAAGGATTTAAGGCACCCTTCCCAGGGAAAGGACAGATGGCTGGCCGGATTTGTACAGGAGTATGAGAAACAGCAAAAAGAAAATACCAGAATACAGAACCCTTCCGTTTATGTGGTGAAACGGATGAGAGGACGAAAGATAGGAGCCTTTAGCATGAGACAGGTAAAAGGAATTTCATGGGGCGCTTTCATCCTCTCTTTTTTATTTGCAGGAATCCAGATTTTGTCTGTATGGCAGACGGGAACAGGCGCCCAGGAGCTTTCTCTTTTAGGCAGGCAGGTATCGCTTTTGAATTTTTCCGTTGTGGGGGGAATATCCGGGGAAATCTTCCTTTTGGCTCTGCGGATGATTATGGGACTGGGGTACCAGGAGGACGTGATAGAAACTAATCTTTTAGACTATGTGGAGAACCGCTGGAAGGAACCAGGAAAAATCATACCACTGGAAAATGCCAGAAACTCCGGAAAGAGAGAAGGGCGGGCCGGAAAGAAAAAGGAGGAGCCAGGCCCCAAAGAGGGCAGGGAGAGGGCAGCCCGGCAGATGGAACAGAGCATTATGGAGGCAGCGGCCACGGACAGCCGTTACAGCCATCTTTTGAATAAAGAGGAGGAGGCCATTGTAAAGGATGTAATAAAAGAATTTCTAACTTGATAAACACATAGGGATTTGCTAAACTAAAGGAAGAAATATTTGGCAAAGGAGAAGAGAGAAATGGGAAATAAAGTGACGTTTGACTATTCAAAAGCAGCAAATGTTATCCGGGAAGAGGAAGTTGCCGCAATGGAGAAAATGACTGAGGCGGCAAAGGAAGTTCTGGTAAGCAGGACAGGCCTTGGAAATGATTTCCTGGGATGGATTGACCTTCCGGTGGATTATGACAAGGAGGAGTTCGCCAGAATCAAAGAGGCTGCCAAGAAAATTCAGCAGGATTCAGACGTGCTGCTGGTGATTGGTATCGGCGGTTCCTACCTGGGCGCAAGAGCTGCTATTGATTTCCTGAATCATCCGTTTTATAACAATTTGACAAAGGAAAAACGGAATGCTCCGGAAATCTATTATGTGGGAAATAACATCAGCGGCGCCTATGTAAAGGGCTTGGTTGACGTGATTGGGGACAGAGACTTCTCCATAAATGTAATCTCCAAATCCGGAACAACCACTGAACCGGCTATCGCTTTCCGTGTGTTTAAGGAAATGATGGAAAACAAATATGGCAAGGAAGAGGCGGCAAAGAGAATTTATGCCACCACAGATAAAGCCAAAGGAGCCCTGAAAACACTGGCAGACGAGGAAGGCTATGAAACCTTCGTGGTTCCCGATGATGTGGGAGGACGTTTCTCCGTGCTGACAGCCGTGGGACTTCTGCCTATCGCAGCAAGCGGCGTATCCATTGACAAACTCATGGAAGGTGCTGCTTCCGGCAGAGAGCTGGCCCTGAATGCTCCCTATGCAGAGAACGATGCGATGAAGTATGCTGCTGTACGCAATATTCTTCATAAAAAAGGCAAATCCATGGAAATTCTGGCAGATTACGAGCCCACTCTTCACTATGTAGCCGAATGGTGGAAGCAGCTCTACGGCGAAAGCGAAGGAAAAGACCAGAAGGGAATTTATCCTGCTTCCGTAGACTTTACCACAGACTTACATTCTCTGGGACAGTTTATCCAGGACGGCTCCAGAATCATGTTTGAGACAGTTCTGGCTATTGAGGAGCCTAAGGAGGACGTGGTTATCAAAGAGGCTGCCAATGATTTGGACGGATTGAATTATCTGGCCGGAAAAGGTATGGACTTTGTAAATAAAAGTGCTATGAACGGAACAATTCTGGCTCATACAGACGGAAATACACCAAACCTTATGGTGAAGATTCCCCAGCAGAACGAATTCTATCTGGGACAGCTGTTCTATTTCTTCGAGTTTGCCTGCGGCATCAGCGGATACCTGACAGGTGTGAACCCCTTCAACCAGCCTGGCGTAGAGAGCTACAAGAAAAATATGTTTGCTCTTCTGGGAAAACCGGGATTTGAAGAAAGAAGAGAAGAATTGTTAAAGAGATTATAATCCCCATAGGGAAAAACATAGAAAACAGAAAGCCCCGGAAGGCTCAGACAGTAAAACTGGATGGCCCTTCGGGGCTTTTTGCATATTATACATTTTGTCATATAAGTCCGGTTTCTTTATAAGCCGGTCCGGAAGCAGGTATATGGCCATCTGCAGGCTGTTGGTGGTTGAGGACTTATATCTGTAAGGCTGTGTTGGCAGGTATAAAAATTCAAGGAGATTCTATTACTTACAGGTAAGAAAATCTTCCAGGGCTTCCAATGCTGCGGCTTCGTCCGCACCCTCTGCCCTAACCTTCACAGTGGTGCCTTCCGACAAATCAAAAGCCATCATACCCATAATACTCTTAGCATTTACCTGTTTGCTGCCGCATGACAATAGAAGCTTGCTCTGAAACTGACAGGCAGTACGAACCAATTCAGAGAACGGATGCATGCAGTCTTTTTCCAGGTTAGATATGATAATAGTTCTTTCTAACATCTGTTATCCCTCCTTCTGCTGGTTGTATAAAAATACAGCTTTTTCTCATTATATAGTAAATACCATGAGGATTCAAGAAAAAATGGGACTGCTGCACTAAGCCACAGCCCCATAACAGACATTGTTAGTGAAAACAGCTTTAAATAAGCCGGATTCTGCTACGATTTTAATCTTCTTCAATGATATGAAGCTCAAAATAGTCAAAATCAATGGTTTCTATGAAATTATCCTGATAAAAGCGCACCTTGGAAAATTTCTGAAAATCTTTAATATTGGAGTCCAGCCAAATGGGGGAGGGAAGGTCAAATTCATGGCAGATGCAGTCTAATGCATGAAATACTTTTTTTGTTCGTGTGGTTTCCCTGTCATCTTCAATGACTGTGCTTTTCAGGATATGGGTATCTTTGTAAATACTTCCCATCAATCGAAACATAGCATATTCCTTTCTGCAAAAATATGAAAAGGTTTGTGTCGGCTTATATTATAAGGAATCAGGGTTTTCCTGTAAAGCCTCTTTTTTCTCCCGGAAGGGGATTGTGCAGATTGCTTACCGAAATCATAAAAATATGTCAAAATGACAGGGGGTTCCCCGTTTTTGTCCAGGGTTACTAAGTCAGTCAGGAATCTTTGGGCAATTGACCTATGGAAAAAAAAAAAAGATAGGGTTATACTTAACACAGTTCAAAAAGCAGGACATATAAATATTTAGGAGGATTTGAAAAAATGGCAAGTTTATCATTACAGCATATTAACAAAACTTATCCAAACGGATTTGAAGCAGTTAAAGACTTCAACCTGGAAATCGCAGATAAAGAGTTCATCATCTTCGTAGGACCTTCAGGATGCGGTAAATCCACAACTCTTCGTATGATTGCTGGTCTGGAAGAAATTTCCGGCGGTACTTTAAAAATCGGCGACAAGGTGGTAAACGATGTTGAACCTAAGGATAGAGATATTGCAATGGTATTCCAGAACTACGCTCTGTATCCTCATATGACAGTTTATGATAAC